>JALTNS010000191.1 GCA_027000565.1 Rhizobiaceae bacterium
GTATATGTCTGCCTGCATACAAGTATCTGTCTGTGGATGCGGCGGACAATGTACGGTGCGGCTGCGTGTGTGTGTGTGTATGTGTTTCTGTGCGGGAAAAGGGAGGAAGGAACAGCGCTGTGCATGTTGATGCGCATTGGGAAGAAGCAAGCTCTGTGGCGGAATGAGCGGTATGCTGCTCCGTTGAACAGCTCTGTGCCAACATCTCCAGCGTATTGCAGTGCCGGTGTTCATCGATCCTGCTCCTTCATCTAGTACTGCTGCTGGAATGTGGCCGTGGCAGAGCCGACTTCTCCAAGGTGGGGGGCGGCGGCGAAGGTTCTGGCAGCGGGGGAAGTGGTGCAGGCGGCGGACCTGGCCAATAATCTCACCACCTGAAATTACCGGAATGACGGAACAAACCCCATGTTGAAACATCCCAGTCTGATCTGGACCCTGGTGGCCATCCAAACATTGGGGGGAGGATATTTCATCTGGGATATCATCGCTTCAATTTTCGGACTGCCCAGCTTGCCGCTTTACTGGGAATGGCGTGAACTGGTCGAAATCGGCGCTGTTCTCGGCCTTATCCTTGGTGCTTTCATGGGGGTAATGCTGGCCTTGGCCGCGCGTCGCGAGATGCGGCGTGCAAGCAAAGCCTTGCGCCTGAACTCGGAACGCTTCACCGATGAGGTCGCCACATACTTCAATGAAATGAACTTCACCCTGGCCGAGGAGGAAATCGCATGGTTTCTTTTGAAGGGCATGTCGCCGGGTGAAATCGCCACCATGCGCGGCACATCTGAAAGTACGGTCAGAGCGCAAAGCACCGCGATTTATCGTAAAGCCGGGGTCAACGGCAAAACCCATTTTGTTACGCAAATAGTCGAAGACCTGTTGTTATAGCAAGTTGGTGTGGTCAAGATGAGGGGCATCGGAATTCCGGAATAATGGAACCCATCGGCAATATTGCCCTTGCCGCCCTGCTCAACACTCCCCATATATTCTCCACCAACAATTCTCCCAAATGAGGCACCTCTCATGTCCAAGCAAATCGTTTGTCCGTCATGCGCGGCCATAAACCGGATACCGGATGAAAAACCTGCTGCCGCTGCCAAATGCGGCAAGTGTAAAACACCGCTGTTTTCCGGCAAGCCGGTTGAGTTGACCGATGGAAACTTCAACAGATTCATATCCAAGAATTCTGTTCCCGTTGTTGTGGATTTCTGGGCCGAATGGTGCGGTCCGTGCAAGATGATGGGGCCGCAATTTGCCAAGGCCGCAGCCACGCTGGAACCCGACTACCGCCTTGCCAAACTGGATACGGAGGCCGCACAAAAGGTCGCCGCGCGTTATGCCATCCGCTCCATTCCGATGTTGATGATATTTAAAGACGGCAAAATGGTTGCCCAGCAACCCGGTGCCATGCAGTCAGGCCAGATCGAAGCCTGGGTGCGTGCCAACAGCTAGCGCTTCATCATTTGATGGAATCACTCTCGTATTAATTCGCTCACGGCCATTCGTGCTGCGCACGGCCTCCGCGGGGCGGCGCACAAGCGCCGGGCCGCCCTGGCGGCCAGACTGTTTCCGTATAAACGTGAAACAGTCTAACAGTTATTCCACGCCGATTGCCCTACCATGCGCAGATCTTTGTACTGGTCGCATCATTTTCCCAACAGGCCGGATCAGCGCTGGAGCGCAAATAGCGTCCCGGCAACGGGACAACACGGCCGGTGCCAAAATCCGCACTACCGAAAGCCACGCCGGGTTCTTCCATTTCAAGACTAAATGTCGGCCTGTTGGCAGCCGCAATGGAAAAACTGCCATTTCGGTCAAGTGCCGTAAAATTACAATTGTAATAGCCGTCGTCGCTGGTAAAACAGCGCGCCGGTTTGGCTTCCGCCTGCTGCGAAACGATTGCAATTGCAAACAGTGCCAGAAAAAATCTCATTGCCTTCTCCCGAAATCCGAACAGGCCAATTAGTCCGGTTTTGATTATGGATTGCCAGCCAATCAGCTGTCAATCCTGAGTTCCGACACACAAGGCAATCCATTTTTGCTGTTCAGTGTTCCCCAAGGTCAGGACCACCCGGCACAGAAATTTAAGATGAATTTACGACGCAGCACCACGTGCTGCGGTGGTTTTATCCATGGCTTTTTTCAAATAGCCGTCACGACCATAGTGATCCTTGAAATATTTGACATTGCCCTCGGCATCCGGCCAGGCGGTAAAGTAAGCCACATAGACCGGGATTTTCTGCTTCAGGTTTTGGGTCGCATTTTTGCCCTTGTTAATGCGCGCCCATACTTGTTCCTTGGTCGTGCCAAGCACCGCAGCAGCCATTTCCTGCGGGCGCTTCAACCGGATACAGCCATAGGAAAAGGCCCGCGCCACATTGTTAAACAGGCTGCGCGCCGGGGTGTCGTGCATGTAAACCACAAACTTGTTGGGAAACAGAATCTTCAAGGTGCCAAGCGCATTGCGACTGCTTGGTTTTTGTCGGACATTATAGCCAAAATTGGCACCAACTGAATTCCAGTCAACACTGGCCGAGGCCACCCGCACGCCAGCGCGGTTGGTCATTTCATAGCCATTCTTGTCAAAATAGGCCGGGTCACGTCGCAGTTTTGGCAACATCACATTGACCAGTATCGTGCGCGGAACCCCCCAATAGGGATTGTAAACCACCCGCTCGATTTCATCATAGAAAAAATTGGTCTGGTTAGAGCGCTTGCCGACAATGACGTCCATCGACAATTCTTCCTTGCTGTCGTTGTAATAGGTCGCGCGGAATGCAGCCGTATTGATGAACACATAACGCGAGCCAAAATTGGACGGGTGCCAGCGCAGCCGCTCCATTGAATAAAGAATACTGGCAACCTTGTTTGTCGGCGTGCGATCAGCAATCACTCCGATGGTCTGGCGACCGATATAGCCCTGCGCATTGAGCTTGTTTTCGCGTTGGAAATCTTTCACCAGCGCAACAATCGGCTCGTTATAATCAGGCGAGCCATCATAACTCTCAAACAATGACTGGTATTTGGCAACCAGTTCGGCAGAGCCAAATCTCTTGATTCCACGAACCACATTAGCCAGTTCCGGATTGCTGTTGCCGGGCCGAATAAAGGTGCCTGCCTTAATGATGATCGGGTCTTCAACCGGCGTATCATTTCTGGAAACAGCAAGCTCTGCTTTCAGAGCCTGAAATGCTTCATTCTGCGGGCTCAACGAAGCCAGATACTGGGCTGCATCATCAGCACTCAACATATCTTCCAACATTTTTGCCGAGTTGATTTTACGGTCGGGGAAATAGTGATATTCGCTCAGTTTATTGGGATCAATGCGGCCGAACCGGGCGTCCTGGGCATATCGCAATGCCCGCATGGTGAGGCTGAGTTCAAACTTTATCAGCTGTTCCATCCGCGCCTCTTCGGACAGTCCGGAAGTATCTGCGGGTACCTCGGTGATGATATATTCCTGCGCTTTCAGGCCAACACTATCTGCGTCCTTGAGGACTTCCAAAACAGCTTCTGCCGCAGCTGTTGGTTGTTTGTCCTTGACCCAGATAAATTCAGGTTTGCTTTTATACTGCGCAATAACCGCCTTGCTCAGAGATTGGTCGGCAAGCAATGAAAAACCCTCAAGATATTTTGCCGCGGCAATAAAATCGCTGGATCCCGCAGCCATGCCGCCGTTTTGATCATCACCGGAATCAGACCCGGAAGCCGCCATCGGCATACTCAAAGACGCAAGCGTTGCCAGACCCGCAGATTTCAGCGGCTTTGCCTTGTAGGTAAAATAGGTATGGCCTTTAATGACCGCCCGTTTGACCGCTTTTGGCTTTGACCGGGTTTTGCTGGAAATTTGGCTTTGACCGGCTCGGCGCTGCTTGTTTTTGGCAGAAGGCCCCTTGAACAATCGCTCAAGCAGCGACTGTGCCTGAACGGTTGGAACCGCTGTCGAAACCGAAATTGCCAGGCCAAGCGACACGCTGGCCAGCAAAAGGGTGTGAGTTCTGGACTTATTCATGTTTGATCCGCCAATCTGTAATTTTCAAATGCCCGCACAAGTGTCTACATCAGTTAATTAACCTTGAGAATAGATTAACACATCGATTACAATAATGTTATAGGCGCTCTTTTTGCAGCAGACTAACCGGTGCTCCACACCCGTGGCTGCCTCATACCGGAAATTTTGCAGGCCTGCTGCACATAGCCATAGGGAAACAGCTTGTAAAAGCGTTTGCGCGCCTCGTTGGTGCTTGTACCATCGTGTTTGGCCATGAACCGGTAGGCTAAACGTGCATCGGCGGCAACCTGGTGCTCTTCAAGATATTCCCGCATGAAATTCAGGATGACATAGTGCTCATCGGTTAATTCCACACCAATCTCGCCTGCCAGAAATTCCGCCACATCGCTGTTCCAGTCATCGGGGTCGATTAAAAACCCCGCCTCATCGCGGCGAATTTCCCTGCCCGCAATGGTTATGGTCGATATTTTATCGGGCACACGCATGATGAGTTCCTGACTGTACATTTGTTGCACAAACGTGACGCAAGATTATACGGGTATATCCGGCGACCACATTGATCGAAATCAATAGGGCGATTTCGCTCGCAGGTCGTGAAATTACAATCGGAAGACCAACTGCCAACAAGCTTCATCCGGCCCCATGTTCACCCATCGGTGATCATATCGGTTTTTTTGCCAAATTGCTGACAAACAATTGAAATCCCGTGAGTGCGATCGCCGACCGTTATGAGCGCCATCGTATATGATCTCCCCAACAGCCTTTGCAAAACCACGGCTGAATTACATTTATAAACGGGAGAATAGCAACCATGAAAAACACCATTAAACGGTCTGCAGCCGCCATTGCATTTGCCGGACTTATGACGGGCGCAAGCTCAATCGCCATGGCCGACGGCATCGTCTCGACTATTGTAAACTCACCGCTTTCCGCCACCGGCACCCTTTCCGGCACCCGCGTCGGCATTAATGTCTATCTGCAAAAGCCCGACGCCATGGGCATGGATTTCATGGACCCCAATGTGGTTGGGTTTGGCATCCCCAAGGGTGGCACCATGGAGATTGAAATGGGTGGCGGCTACGAACGCGACTGGGGCGTTGCCATGGGCCAGACCGCTATCATGCTGGTCAGTGGAGCACCGCAACAGGGCTTACCCGGCAAGGCCGTCGGTTATACCGTTTCTGAAGGGGCCAACGAAAACACATTCCTGATAACCCCGACCGGTGAAAATGGTCTGGTTGCCGAAAAAACCATGTCGCCTGCCCCCGGGGCCAAGGGCGACCCGGTGCGCCAGCGCGGCGTCAAGGTTATTCACATCGGATTTCAGATCAGCGCATTCATGAACAACACACCGGTGGTGGTTATGTTCATTCCGGTGGTCATCGCGCTGGCCGGGCGGCTGGGGCTCTCCCATGCGCGGGTGCTGATGCCGGTCAGTTTCGTCTCGATCCTGGGCGGCACGACGACCC
>JALTNS010000192.1 GCA_027000565.1 Rhizobiaceae bacterium
GGAAATCGCCGAACGGATATTGAAGGAAATACGCGAACGGCTGAAATTCCTCAATGATGTCGGGCTGGATTACCTCACACTGTCACGAAATTCAGGAACTCTGTCTGGAGGGGAAAGCCAGCGTATTCGCCTGGCATCACAAATTGGTTCCGGCCTGACCGGTGTGCTTTATGTGCTCGATGAACCCTCCATCGGCCTGCACCAACGCGATAATGCGCGGTTGCTTGAAACGTTGCGGCACCTGCGCGACCTGGGTAACACGGTGATCGTTGTTGAGCACGATGAAGATGCGATTTTGACGGCAGACCATGTGGTTGATATTGGGCCCATGGCTGGCATTCATGGCGGTGAAATCATCGCCAGCGGAAAACCGTCCGACATTATGGCAAATCCCGACAGTATTACCGGCAAATACCTTTCGGGAAAACTTGAAGTCGCAATTCCGGAAAAGCGCCGTAACATCACCAAAACCCGAAGGTTGCGGGTCAAGGGCGCACGCGGCAACAACTTGAAAAATGTTACTGCGGACATTCCACTCGGTACGTTTTGCTGTGTCACCGGTGTTTCCGGCGGTGGTAAATCCACCTTGTTGATTGAGACGCTTTACAAAGCAACCGCAAGGCATCTGAACAAGGCAAGGGCAGTGCCAGCCGAGCACGACCGCGTGGAGGGACTTGAACATCTCGACAAGGTGATCGACATTGACCAGTCTCCCATCGGGCGCACCCCGCGCTCCAACCCAGCGACTTACACCGGCGCATTTACCCCAATCCGCGAATGGTTTGCGGGACTGCCAGAATCGAAAGCTCGTGGATATCTGCCCGGCCGCTTCTCATTTAACGTAAAAGGCGGCCGCTGCGAGGCTTGCAAAGGCGATGGGCTGATCAAGATCGAAATGCACTTTCTGCCGGATGTATATGTAACCTGCGACGTGTGTAGCGGGCACCGCTATAACCGCGAGACCCTGGAAGTTAAATTCAAGGGTAAATCAATTTCCGATGTTCTTGACATGACCGTTGAGGAGGGAAATGAGTTTTTTTCAGCGGTTCCGGCGGTTCGCGACAAGATGGCCACATTAAAGCGGGTTGGTCTTGGTTATGTGAAAATCGGTCAGCAGGCAACCACGCTTTCCGGCGGTGAGGCGCAACGGGTTAAACTTGCCAAAGAACTGTCGAAACGTGCGACCGGTCGCACGCTTTATATTCTTGATGAACCAACCACAGGGCTACATTTTCACGATGTGGCCAAACTGCTGGATGTGCTGCACGAACTGGTCGATGCCGGTAATACGGTGGTGGTGATCGAGCACAATCTCGAGGTGATCAAGACGGCTGACTGGATACTCGACCTTGGTCCCGAAGGCGGCGATGGTGGCGGCGAACTGGTGGCTTGCGGGCGCCCCGAAGACATTGTTAAAGAAAAGCGTTCCTACACCGCACATTACCTTAAAGCCCTGCTGGAACGCAGGCCTGATGCTGCGTCGCAACATACCGTTAAAGCCGCTGAATAGATTGATAATTTCATCTTTGATATAACGTCACATTCTCGCCATGCTGCATTGCGGCAATTGCAATTCAGCCATGCAATATTAGCACTCGTAAATATTCAACAAACTCCTAAATTGCAGTCAACGAAGACACTGGGTCTTCACCTCGATTAACCGCCCAACGGGCCAAAAAAGGGACATGACTGTGAATATATTTGGATCATACAAGACTTGGAAGCGTGTCCGCGAGACCCGCAATCAACTCAACGCGCTCAGCAATCGGGAGCTTAACGATTTGGGCATCAGCCGCGGAGACATTCCGTTTATTGCTGACCGCGCTGCCAAAGGCTAACACAAGAATTTCAACCCGGGCTTCTCCTCCCTGCCCCGGTTGATCTCGTTCAACAGCATCTCCTCCCACTGTTGAACATTATAACGACACCCGCCGGATCTCCTCCCCCGGCGGGTGTTCGTTTTTGTGGGGTTGCCAATTTTCAAACCGGTTGTGCAAAAGCCCTATTGTGATCAGGTAAATTATCCTTATCTTGGATCAGCAATGTCGCACTGTTTGAACCTTCCTCGAAATCCTGGACTGACTGTTGAAAACCTCCGAAGCAACAATTGTAATGGTGCCGGGTTATACCAATTCGGGTGAAGACCATTGGCAAACCCGCTGGCAAAACAAGCTCAAGACCGCAATTCGGGTTGAGCAGGATGACTGGTATAAACCGGTTGTCGAAGACTGGACTTCCAGCTTTATCGAAACCATCAGAAAAGCTGGCAATCCGGTGGTCATTGTTGCCCATTCATTGGGTTGTCAGGTTGTTGTCCAGGGCGCCATGCAGTTTGACGACCTGCTAAAACAAAAAGTCCGCGGGGCATTTCTGGTAGCACCGCCGGATGTGGAAAATCCAAACATCAAGCCCAAACATCTGATGACATTCGGCCCCTACCCGCGCGAGCCAATGCCGTTCCCTTCAGTTGTGATTGCCAGCCGCAACGATCCGTTTTGTAATTACCAGATCGCCGATGATATGGCAGCCTCGTGGGGTTCATTGATGATTGATGCCGGCGAACAGCAGCACATTAATGGTAAAAGCGGCCATGGGCCGTGGCCGGAAGGTTTGATGGTGTTTTCAAAGTTTTTGTCCCGGCTAAAAGCCTGATCGGTGATTATCGAAATGTGATCTGCGAGAGCAGGTTTTCGGCACCATCGCGAATATAGGCACTGTCCATTCCAACCGCCATTATTCGATATCCCATCGCATGAGCCTGATCGACCCGCTCGGGGGAAAAGCAAAATATTGCCGCTGTTTTTTCGACATTTCTTGCTTTTTTGGCGATATCGGCGATTATTTCGATCGTATCTGCCCCAAATGGGTCTGGAACCGGGTCCTGCCGGTATGAAATGGAAAGATCAGACGGCCCAACAAGAATTCCGTCGATACCATCTATATCTAGAATTGCATCAAGATTTTCGACCGCTTCAACGGTTTCGATCATGGCAATAGCCATTGTCTTGGCATCTGCGTTTTTAAGATATTCGGGAATCGAACGACAGTTCAGAACACTCACCGCTTGCGACACACCATGAGAGCGGTCACCGAGAGGTGGGTATTTCATAAATGACGCAAAATTTCTGGCATCTTGCGGGGTATTGATCATCGGCGCAATCACCGCATGGGCACCAATATCGAGCGCCCGACTGGCAAATTCAAACCGCCCAACAGGAATGCGCACAATCGCCGGTTTGGCAAGCCTGGCGATTCCGGCCACATCATCAATAATTGTACTGTCGGTTTGCAATCCATGTTGCATATCCAGCGTGACCGCATCAAAGCCACAGGCAGCCACATTCTCGATATAAAAACGCCCGGCCAATCCGCACCAGGCAGTGATGACAGACTGGTCATTTTCCAGCAATTTCAGCAAACGATCCATAAACTGGTGATTACAGGACTATTCGGACTGGATCTGCTCAATGGCCGTGGCCATCAAGCTGGTCATCATTTCACGAATTTCTTCTTCGCTGGTGCTGTCATCAAGATCGCCGCGCACCTTGCGATAAACATCTTCATCGCCGGCTTCTTCGAAATCGGACATCACCACTTCCTTGGCATAGGCATCGGCTTCATCGCCGGATTTTCCAAGTTTTTCCGCCGCCCACAATCCGAGCAACTTGTTGCGACGGGCTTCCGCCTTGAATTTCAGTTCTGCATCATGAGCAAACTTCTTTTCAAATCTGTCTTCCCGTTCGTCCATTCCAGCCATATCGGTCTCCAAAATATTATTCTGCAGCAATTCAGAAGCCATCGGTGAATCGCCAATTCAACCTTTATGTAGAGTGTGCGTGGTGGCAAATCAACGATACAATCAATCATTATTTGCTATTCCCTGTTCTTCTTCCCAATTGTCAAATTCCTGTGTTTAACATTGCAGCGTTTCGCATATTGTTTGTTTCGCCGCAGTGGTTGAAGTATGCATTAAGCGGGTGTACACGGGGTGCGATTCTCAACCGCACGAGAAATCAACGGGCATAACCTTGGCATCGATGACCAAGGTGTCATTAATCGGCAATTTCGAAAAACGACTGGTGAAACAAATGGCAAGACGCCGCCGCATTTATGAAGGCAAGGCTAAAATTCTCTATGAGGGACCGGAGCCCGGTACGCTGATCCAGTTTTTTAAAGATGACGCGACCGCTTTTAATGCAAAAAAACACGAAGTGATTGATGGCAAGGGCGTTCTCAATAACCGAATTTCCGAATTCATTTTTGAACACCTCAATCGCATTGGCATTCCAACCCATTTCATCAAGCGGCTGAATATGCGTGAACAGCTGATCAAGGAAGTAGAAATCATTCCGCTTGAAATTGTTGTGCGCAATATCGCGGCCGGACAACTTTCCAAACGGTTGGGTGTTGAGGAAGGTACCGTGTTGCCCCGCTCGATCATCGAATTCTACTACAAGGCGGACGAGCTTGACGACCCGATGGTATCTGAAGAACACATAACTGCATTTGGCTGGGCCGCGCCGCAGGAAATTGATGACATGATGGCACTGGCCATTCGGGTTAATGACTTTGTTTCCGGTCTGTTTTTGGGCGCCGGTATTCAACTGGTTGATTTCAAGATTGAATGTGGCCGGCTAATTGAAAACGATGCCATGCGCATTGTTGTTGCAGACGAAATTTCACCCGATTCATGCCGGTTGTGGGATCTGAAGACCAAGGAAAAGCTCGACAAGGACCGATTTCGGCAAGATCTTGGTGGCATGTTGGAAGCATACCGTGAAATTGCCTCGCGATT
The DNA here is from genome assembly GCA_027000565.1 of Rhizobiaceae bacterium. Classification (GTDB taxonomy): domain Bacteria; phylum Pseudomonadota; class Alphaproteobacteria; order Rhizobiales; family Rhizobiaceae; genus SZUA-100. The sequence continues at coordinate 4,796 of JALTNS010000192.1, forward strand.
GGGCATTCTCAACGAAAACGAACCACCGCGCGGCAAAGGCCCGGTACTGGTGAAGTCGGATTAAAGCAATGCCCAGGTTTAATGCACGCATCACTGTCACTCTGAAAGACGGCGTCCTGGACCCGCAAGGCAAAGCAATCGAAGGCTCGCTTGCAGCCCTTGGCCATGTCGGGGTAAATTCTGTACGGCAAGGTAAAATCTTTGAAGTCAAACTGGATGCGACGTCAAAAACAGAAGCGACTAAAAACCTTGAAGCGATGTGCAACGATCTCCTCGCCAATACGGTGATCGAAGATTTTACTGTGGAGATTGTGGCTTGAAGTCCACCGTCGTTATTTTCCCGGGTTCAAACCGCGACCGCGATATGATTACGGCGCTGACCAGAATTTCGGGTGTCGCACCGCAAGCCGTTTGGCATACGGAAACCGAGCTGCCAAAAAGCGACCTTGTGGTAATTCCCGGCGGATTTTCCTATGGCGACTATTTGCGCGCCGGGGCAATCGCCGCCCGCTCGCCAATTATGGATGCAATTGCAAGGGCAGCCAGTACGGGAGTACCGGTAATCGGCATTTGCAATGGATTTCAGATTTTGACCGAGGCCGGCCTTTTGCCAGGTGCCCTGATGCGCAATGCCAATCTCAACTTTGTGTGCCGGGAGGTTAAACTGAAGGTCGTTAATGCC
>JALTNS010000193.1:0-1564 GCA_027000565.1 Rhizobiaceae bacterium
GTTTGAGGGTGGGGGAAATTTGACTTGGCCTTATCGCACCAAATAGGCACCAACTGGCGCCCCAGACTGTTAGTTGATGAGAGGATTAATTTATTGTGGCTCTGACCGCATTACTGAACAGAATCTTTAATCGGACATTAAATAATTCCTGAAATCTATTGGGAGTTAAAATACATCGGCAAAGGAGTTTACGCGACAATCATGGTGGCGGCAAATGATGGTGTCGTTTTGCTTGGATGCTGAAACAAAAATTTTTGCAATACGCACCTCAATGATTTTCTACAAGTCGACGAACTCGGCGCTTGCCACAGGAATCTATTCTGCGGCAAACGGGCCGCAGACCAGCGCCCGGGCAACACCGGGGGCAAGATTGTCTAGCCCCGAAATCAGTTTTTCGCGGCCCGTCAGCACATCGACGATCTGGCCGGAATAGGTAATTGCGGTTTCACGCATCATACCAAGCATCGGCCAGCCCCAAAGGGCTGAAACAGTCACCCCGTCCTGGACAAAGTGCGGATCGGTCAAAAAGGTGCACGATAATACAGGCTCAACCGGCGAACGGTTGCTCGGGCTGCCGCCCACCAGATCAATGACCACCGAACCATCGGGAATGAGAGACTTCAAATGCTGGTTTGTGATCAAATAATTGACACCGCGCAGGTGTTCCGGCTGGTCGGCGCCATTGACCACCAGGTCAACGTCTTTCAGCCAATAGTCGATGCGACCCGAATTGGTGTGAACCCGGCCGAGCACACTGACAATTTCAACGCCGTGATCGTAAATTTCGTGCAGCGCGCCCTGGCCAACATTGCCATACCCAAGCACCACGACCCTGGCTTTCGCCAGATCAAGATCGGGTTTGTTTTCCTGCAGGAGTTTCAGGCCATAGCGCGCACCGGCTTGCCCTGTTTGATGCAGGCATTGAATACGGCGCAGGCCAAATTCATGGGGTGGATGGTTATCCTTCCAGAATTCCACCGCTTCGGCTGCCCTGGTGTGCTCATAGGTTGCGAGATCAAACATGTGACTACCACTATCTTTCAGGCTGTCCAGCAGCGCATCATTGGCAAGTTCGCCGCTGTGATAGAAATAAAGTGTATCGGGCCCCGCGGCATCGAGGTCGGCAAAATCAATATCGCCTTGCACCATTTTCAGCGATTTAGGATCGCGATTGCCGGCACGGCGAATTGCCGGAGCCATTTTCGAACTCCATTGCAGGATACGGACTTTCAACCCGCCAATGGTATTGTTATCGGCAAACGGTTGAAGCGCTTCTGCCATGGCGGTGCGCGAGATGATCGTACCTTCGCTCTGCACTTTTGGCGATTCGAGTATTTCCTCCATCGCGATAACGTTGATCCGGCGTTCTTCAAGCAGCCGGGCCCGGTCTGGAAACGAACCAAAATGCGCCATGCACAACAAGGTGCATCCAGGGCGCATCTGCTTGATACTGTCAAGCGAGGGACCTTTGAATTTGATGATCAGGTCCTTGTTTTGATAAATTTCATTCGGCTGCTGAATTTCAGCACCCGCAGCGATATATTCATTGTCAGAAATTCCAACA
>JALTNS010000193.1:1574-5476 GCA_027000565.1 Rhizobiaceae bacterium
ATCCGGTGGTGTCTTTGCCATGGTGAATTGCCCCTTCGGTTATTGTCGCAATTGTTGTTTTATCGGTTGAAATGTTTGCATGGTCTATTTGCGTGTAACGGCAACCATAGCAGGCTTGTAACTGATCTTGGCCAACCAAGTCCAACGACTGGTATTCGGCAACATATTGAATTTCAACCAAATTTTAACCGCAAATTCGGATTCAACAACGCTTGGCGGCAATTTTCGGCATTTGGCGGCGGGGTTAATCTGAATTTTGTAAATCTGTGGCCTTATCGCGTTCTGAACGAGGGGACCGGTGAAGCAACAAGATGATTTTCAGTTCACTAGATTTCGTAATCTATTTCCTGCCAGTGGTGTTCACTGCATTCTGGCTGGCCAATCTTTATTCCAAAAAGCTGTCCATTTTGGTGCTGTGTGTCGCATCGATGGCATTTTATGCCTACTGGAAATGGGAATACACCCTGCTTTTTGCAGGTTCGATTATCGTCAATTACATTTGTTATCGCTGGATTGAAGCCTCCGGCAAAGTTGCAATATTAAAAGCCGGGATCATTGCCAATCTGGGTCTGATCGCGGTTTACAAATACGCCAATTTTTTTGTATCCGACGTGGTGCAATATGAACCATGGCAGCCCTATGTGGAAAATATCATTCTTCCGCTTGGCATCAGCTTTTTCACGTTCCAGCAGATTTCTTTTCTGGTCGACAGCTATCGCGAGAAGCAGGATCGGGTGAGTTTCCTCAACTATTTTGCCTATGTATCATTCTTTCCACAATTGATCGCCGGACCAATCGTTCGTCACGACGAATTTCTTTACCAGCTGAATGAAAAACTCAATCTCAAGGCCAATTTTGTCCGTGGTGTTTTGTTTTTCGCAATCGGCCTGACCAAAAAGGTGATGATTGCCGACACTCTGTCGATATTTGTCAAACAGGGCTACGCCGATGCTTCATTGCTGAGCATGCCGGACGCATGGATGTTGTCGCTGCTCTATACCTTCCAGCTCTATTTCGACTTTTCCGGCTACAGCGACATGGCGATTGGACTGGCATTGATGTTCGGATTGCAATTACCGCAAAACTTTAACTCACCTTACAAATCGGCAAGTATTCAGGAATTCTGGCAGCGCTGGCATATGACCTTGTCGCGGTGGCTTAAAGATTATCTTTATATTCCGCTTGGTGGTTCGAGACATGGTGAAGTGCGCACCTATGCTGCGCTGCTCGCGACAATGTTTCTCGGCGGGCTTTGGCACGGGGCAGGGTGGACTTTCATCATCTGGGGCGCCGCCCACGGCTCCGCTTTGGCAATCAACCGAATGTGGTCCAAGGCAGGTTTTAAACTGCCAATGGTGATAGGCTGGATGTTGACAGCGCTGTTTGTGGTCAACCTCTGGGTGGTATTTCGGGCCGAAAACTTTGGCCTGGCCAGTCAGGTTTATACGCAGATGTGGAATATTCAGGCGTGGGTTGATCCCCAACAATGGATCCACGTTCTGTTTCAGCCAAACCTTTGGCTGGCAATGGCCGCCCTTGGCATTCTTGTTACCACCATGCCGAATACCTGGCAGATTGATGCCTGGTATCAGGAAAACCGCGCTGTGGCCGCGCAGGCCCTCGGGTATTTTTCATTCGGTTTATTTTTCATGTTTTCGATAAAGCGCATGATGGAGGCATCTGCGCCCGCCGAATTTATCTATTTTCAGTTTTAGGATCGGAAGGGCACCATGCGCATCACAGCATTCATCGTTGGTATTCTTACCGCCACGGCCTTGTTTTTTTACAGCCCCTATCTGCTCAAGGATAACCCGGCCAAGGCATCCTACTGGATACCCAAGGTATTTACCTATCAGGACCAGCTGCTGGCCAAACGTGATAATCGACCAAAACTGGTGGTCATCGCCGGTTCAAACGGTATCTATGGCTACGATGGGAATTACCTTGAAAAATATTCAAATTTCGATGTGGTCAACATGGCCGTTCATATCGGATTTGATCTGCGGCTTTATAAAAACCGGCTGGCGGGAAAACTAAAACGGGGAGACGTGGTGATTGCTCCGCTTGAACATGCACTATATCGGCGAAAAGCAACAACCGGGTTTCACCAGAAACAGAACCTCTTATGGATGCAGCGGTTTTTCAATTACGACTCAGCTTATGAAAAATTGCGCTATAATCTCGAAACTCCGTTGGATATATACGCCGACCTTGCCTGGCAGAAACTCACGGGAAAACCAAGAGACCTCACCGGACTTGCCGACCTGGAGAATGACGGCATTAAAACCCCTCGCGTATTGCCAGCACGAAAACCATTGCACGTAAGCCTTGCCGACAAAGACGGATTTTTTAATATCCCGCTGGCAACTGATGAAAAATTGAAAGAAACATTTGCAGCAAAACGTCGCCCTTATTCAAATCTTCCTTTAAGTGCAGCGACAAACACCCCGGCAATTGAGGCATTGCTTGAACTCAAAGCCTCTGTTGAGGCGCAGGGAGCGGAGTTCTATCTGACATGGCCAGCCATGGCCGATATTCCGTCACATTCCAGGTATGACACCAAACTGGTCAACGGCTATCGCCAGTTTCAAGCTAAGCTCAAACAAACCGGCCTTGATCTGATTTGTGACCCGGCAAAAAACTTTATGCCTGTTAAATACTTCAGTGATACAGTTTATCACGCCAATTCCTGGGGGGCGATTGATCGCTCAATCAAGCTTGCCCAATGCTTGAAACGTCTGGATGGTGACCGTTTTCAATTTGCCCGGGTGGTTGACCAGCACACGGTCAAAAATCAGCTATCAATCAGAAACATGCGACAGAACATGCTGGCGCCCTTTGAAGTCGCTCGGCGCGATTTGAACAAACTTGTGGTTGGTCTGGAAAATTATTACCGCGACAATGGAAATTATCCCGTATCCAGCAATAATGGTCGGGGATGGGACGGTCCGCGATCGAAATGGGGCGAGCGCACCGACTTATGGATCAAGGGACTGGTACCCAAATACGTGGACGCTCTACCTCGTGACTGGCGCAATTCCAAGAGCGTGAACTACCAGTATCTCTATAAATCCAACGGCAAGGTTTTTAAAATGATGAACCGAAGGCCGCCCGACTGCGAACTGGCTAAATCGATTGTTCCGGAATTTAGTGATGTGGCACGAAAATGCTGGGCCTATGGGGTGTATAGAGGTTACGCAAAAACATGGTAATCCGGTAGTTTTGCGACATAAAATGTCGCTATTTCCATTCATCTTTTATGCCGGCAATCAAACTGCATTTCTGGTCTGATATCTGCGATATTTCTGGTACTAAACACTGGTGTAATCAAGATATGTATGGAACTATCCGGTGATCGGGATTTCAGTCCATCACCAATCATATCCATCTCGAATATACAGGTGTACTGCCATGAAAATGACCACTGAAGAAGCCTTTGTAAAAGTTCTGCAAATGCACGGTATCGAACATGCATTTGGTATTATCGGCTCGGCATTCATGCCGATTTCTGATTTGTTCACCAAAGCCGGCATTACATTTTGGGATGTGGCACACGAAACCAATGGTGGACTGATCTGCGATGGCTACACCCGTTCGACCGGCAAGATGGCGATGGCAATTGCGCAAAATGGACCTGGCATTACCGGATTTGTAACACCGATCAAAACCGCATACTGGAACCACACCCCGATGTTGCTGGTAACACCGCAGGCAGCTAACAAAACCATCGGGCAGGGAGGCTTTCAGGAAGTCGAACAAATGGCGTTGTTTCGCGACATGGTCTGCTATCAGGAAGAGGTGCGCGATCCATCCCGCATGGGCGAAGTGCTTAACCGCGTTATTGAAAAAGCCATTCGCGGTTCTGCCCCGGCACAAATCAATGTTCCGCGCGATATGTGGAC
>JALTNS010000194.1:0-3838 GCA_027000565.1 Rhizobiaceae bacterium
CATTACTGCTGCGAAATGCCGATGCGGTGATTTTCGCTGCAGCTTTTGTGCGCTTGATTGAAGTTGAAAGTCTTTTGGGCGCCCCCACTCCAGATTGCCGGACAGAAACACTCCGCTGCCTCACGATTGCCGGTTTTCCAATGGCGGTTTTCAGGCGTTTGGATCTGTTTTGGATAGTAGAGCGTGAAAAGGTAGTTGTGGTGGTTGCAGGTTCAACTTTGGCAGATTTTAATGCCTTTACATCTGGCTTTTGAGCCGCAGTTTTTATCTGGTTCACGGTTGAGGGTTTTTCAATCACGGTTTCAACGCGTTTGACGATCACCTGGGGCGATGAGCTGGTTATTGTGGTTGCAGTTTCCACAGTCTCAGCCGATTTGGCTGTTCGGGTGATTTTCATTTGCTGTTTGGGCTGGTTGGCGGGTTCTGCAATTACCGGCTCAATGGCGCTTTCAACCGGCCTCGCGGTTTCAATGTCCGATGATTTAACAATGGACTGATCACTTAAAGCAGGTGCCGTTCTAGAATCACTAATCGGTTTCGATGCGCGCGCGTCATTAATCGTTCGCGCTGATGTGGCATCGTTTACCGGAGCGAAATTCTGTGCTTCATCCACCCTGGAAACCGATTTGGCTTCATCCACCAGTTTTGGTGATTGCACTTCTTCAACAAGGTTTGCCTTGCTGGATGTATCGAGATTTTCAAGCGCATTTTTATCTTGCACCTGCTGAACCGGCGTGGAATTTTCCTCATTTTGTAAGGCAGCGAGATTGGTCGGAGCCAGGGATTGCGCTTTATCGGGTGCGCCGGCCTTCCGGGCAGCTGAATATTTAGTGACGCTGTTCTTGACCTTTTCAGGTTTGATTGAACTGGCTGGTTTGGAGATTTTTCGCGCTGCCAGTTTTTTCGCTTTTTTGGCAACAGACGGTGTAGAGCCAGTGACTGAAGGAAGGGAAATAATCGAAATTTCGGTTTCGGTTTTGTTAGTAATCTTTGTACCGAGTTTATCAGCATAGGCATAGAGCACCCCGCCATGCATACCGGTTGCAAGCACGGTTGCGATAATCCAGCTGGTTTTTTCGTTTGCCGCAGCCAATCCTAATCCTTCTTTTTGTCAACCGACCGGACTGTGACTATTCTGATCGGCAATCCGGTCGAACGTAAGGCATCAACGGTTTTCAGAAAGGTTTTTGCAGAAAGCACACCATCGGCAAGAATATTCAACTCCTGATACTTGCCGTCATTGACCCTGAGCGATTCATCAATTTTACGGCGCAGTTCATCCGGGGTGATCGCAAGCCCATCCAGGAACAGTTGGTTGTCTTGCGAAATTACGATCAACGGACGGGGCAGGCGGGCCAGCGGCAGCTTTTGGGTAAATGGTGGACGCACTTCCATCTCGCTGCGCTGAACCACGCTGCCGGTAAGGATGAAAAAAAACAGCAGCAGAAACACAACATTGATGATTGCCAGCGAGAAATCTGCTGTTGGTGCGCGCTTTCGGGCCTCAAGGCTGTCGCTGATCATAGGCCTGCTCCAAATATGTCTATTGCTGTCAGCATTTTGGATTACCCGGATTTTCGAATGGTAATGGACTTGAATGAGGCCCGCTTAACCGCCTCCAACACGGAAATCAGATCCTGAACCGTGGCGGTAGATCGCGGTGAAATGATCGCCGTGGATATGCCGTTTTTGCGAATTTCTGCCATTGCCCTGTCAATATCCGCATGGGGGGTACGGCGACCGTTGACCGAAATTCCGCCATTGATAACGGTTATCAGGGCGCCAAGCGAGGCCAGTTTAGGTGCTTGTTGTTGTGGAACATCAAGTTGTTTGACCTGCTTGTTTTCGGCCTTGGTACCAGCAAATGATATCAGCGAAAACGGCGCAATCTGTGAAGTCAGCATGAAAAAGATCAACAGCAGAAATATCACATCAACCAGCGGTGTGAGAGAAATCCCGCGTTGAACCCGACGAGGTGGCAGATTTACAGACATATATCGCCTCTATAAACGGTTTTTTACATTCCAATCAGGGTACCGGTATTTTGTGTGGGAGCGAGTTTTTCCGACTGGGTTCTGAATAATATGGCCGAGATGGTTGCTTCCATCGCAACCCGTTCAGATTCAATGCGTGATTCAAGCCAGTTGGCAATAAAATAAAACGGAATGGCGATGATCAATCCAAGCGCAGTTGTACTCAGCGCAACAAATATGCCTCCGGCCAGTTGCGAAGGATCGACCGCGCCGTCGCCCTTTGCCAATTCGCCAAAGGCATCAATCATACCAAGAACCGTTCCCAATAATCCCAGCATTGGTGCAGCTTGCACAACCGATTCCAGAATGCGCATATATCCAGCAAGCTGGTTCAACACACCCTTGGCCACATGCACCGCCTGTTCACGCGCCACCTCGGGATTATCAGGCGAAAGGCCAATCGAATGCATGGTCTGGGCAGCAACCCTGGATAATGGCGCAGAACCGCTTGCGGCAATATCATAGGCTTCTTTTTTCTCACCGACATTCCATTTGGCCAATGCCGCATCGGCGGCCCGGTGTTTGCCGACACCAAGGCGCATGAACTGTATAATCTTGAATAGCGATGTCGCCGTGGCAACCAGGGAAATCAGGAACAATATGGCAAGCACAGGCCCGCCAATCGATGTCAGTTGGCGGGTGATATCCTCAAACATTATGAATTACCCCTGACCAATTTCAGGTGCCGAACTCTATGTTTGTGCGGGATTTGGTTTCCAGTGCATCGAGACATATCGGGGTTGACTTGCCCTCGGCCACGCAGTCAGACACATCATTGATCAGCAATCTGGAAATATCAGTACACTTTTGATCATTGAGTTCAAACTGTACGACCTTGGTTTTTTTCGGCGTCAGCTGACCAAATTCAAGAATGAGGAACTGGGACACCCCGCCTTCCTTGTCAAAAACCACCACGTCATAGGCGGTTTTATCAAGTTTGGTGCCTGTTTTATTGACCGCAACAAATGTAATTCGGCAACCGCCGTCATTATCTTTTGCACCATTAAGCTCGAGTGTGAAATTTTTTGTCTGCGCCGATGCAAATCCTGCAAATACCAGACTTGTAACAAACATAAACGCGACTGACAGATTAGATATGATTTTCATGGTGTCTTCCCACAATGTTGCCCCTGTTTATCTGGAAGCCTAGCAAAGCCCGTATGGTGATGCCATAGGCAGGTCAAAAAAATATAATGTGTAGGGAAAACCGGAAATCACCTTTTAGACATCAAGCATTTCATTGTCGGCAAACTGGGCATTTTCCTGAATAAACTTAAATCGTGCTTCCGGCTTGGTGCCCATCAACTGATCAACGGATTGTTTGGTCGCATCCGGAGCGGAAATTTCCACGCGCAACATAGAGCGTTTGGCCGGGTCCATGGTGGTTTCCTTCAATTGGCTCGGCATCATTTCACCAAGACCTTTGAACCGCCCAATATCTATCTTCTTGTTGCCGGGGAATTCTGTCGCCAAAAGCTCGTCTTTGTGAACATCGTCGCGGGCATATAAGGTTTTGCCGCCCTGGGTTATGCGGTAAAGCGGTGGAATTGCCAGGTAAAGATGGCCGTTAAGGATGAGTTCCGGCATTTCCTGGTAGAAAAACGTAATCAACAGTGAAGCGATATGGGCACCGTCGACGTCGGCATCGGTCATAATGATGACCCGATCGTAACGCAGATCGTCATCACGGTATTTCCCGCGCGTACCGCTGCCGAGTGCCTGAATGAGATCAGCGATCTGCTGGCTTTGCGCAAGCTTGTCACGACTGGCGCTGGCCACATTGAGGATCTTGCCGCGCAAGGGCA
>JALTNS010000194.1:3848-4415 GCA_027000565.1 Rhizobiaceae bacterium
GTTTTGCGGTTAACCTCTTTTTCCTTGCGCCGCCGCATACGTTCTTCGGCCCTGTCCACCACCCAGTCGAGCAGTTTGCTGGCTTCCTGCGGAGAAGCCGCCAGCCAGTGGTCAAACGGATCACGGACCGCGTTCTCGACAATTCTTTGCGCTTCAACCGTGGCCAGCTTGTCCTTGGTCTGGCCGACAAATTCCGGCTCACGGATAAACACTGACATCATGGCAGCAGCCGAGGTCATCACATCATCTGTGGTGATGATGGAACCGCGTTTGTTTCCAACCATTTCTGCGTATGACTTCAAGCCACGTGTGAGCGCAATGCGCAAGCCTGCCTCATGGGTGCCGCCTTCGGGTGTTGGCACCGTATTGCAGTAGGAATTGACAAATCCGTCATCACCGTACCAGGCAACGGCCCATTCGACCGAACCATGGCCACCGGATTTTGAAGATTTGCCGGCAAATGGCTCGCGCGTAACCTGATGCTGCTTGCCAAGTGATGCCTCAAGATAGTCCTTCAATCCACCTGGGAAATGAAAAACCGCTTTTTCAAGCGCCTCATCTTTTTCG
>JALTNS010000194.1:4425-5458 GCA_027000565.1 Rhizobiaceae bacterium
GCTTTCGAGCGTGCCATCTTGAACAGACGCGCCGGTTCGAACTTCGCATTTTTGCCAAAAATTTCAGGATCCGGGTGAAACCGGATTTTGGTGCCGCGCCGGTTATGCACTTCGCCAAGCGCCGCAAGCCCGCCCTGCGGCAGTCCTTTTGAATAGTTCTGGGCAAAAAGCTGCCGGTTGCGGGCAACCTCAACCACCAGATCATCGGAAAGCGCATTGACCACTGATACCCCGACCCCATGCAAGCCACCGGAAGTCTCGTAAACATTGCTGTCGAATTTTCCGCCAGCATGAAGCGTCGTCATAATGACTTCAAGCGCTGATTTGTTCTTGAACTTGGGATGCGGGTCAACCGGAATGCCGCGACCATTATCGGTAACGGTCAAATATCCGTCCTCGTCCAGATCAACTTCGATCCAGCTGGCATGACCGGCAACAGCCTCGTCCATCGAATTGTCGATAACCTCGGCAAACAGATGGTGCATCGCCTTGTTGTCAGTGCCACCGATATACATGCCCGGCCGGCGACGAACCGGTTCAAGTCCCTCCAGAACCTCGATATCCGAGGCACTGTAATCGCTGCCCTTGGCGGTGGCTGCAGCCTGCCGGCCAATATTTTTTGACGATACAGATTTTTTTGTGTTTTTTACCGGCGTAGCACGGGAGTGCGCCCCATTGGCCGGAGCCGGGTTGTTTGCCGGTTGCGACATTTCACTGTGAGAAAAAAGATCGTTGCTGTCGTCCATTAATTCATGGTGCCCGTGCTTGTTCGAATCACTTCATTATAGGCATTGTTGTCGCCAATTACCGCCATTTCTTGCGGAGTCTGGTGAAACTGTATTGCGAATGTTCATACTATGTTCTAAATTATAAGGTGCGACCGGTAAAGAGATTATTATGGCGCCACCGAAATTTGAGGCATATATGGGGATAACACTGTAGATCCACCGATTGCGACAATCATTGGTGGCGACAATCTGGAGATTGAATTGACCTGTAACATTTGCGGTGGCGATAATTTTGTTGCCTGGCG
>JALTNS010000195.1 GCA_027000565.1 Rhizobiaceae bacterium
CCTGGCAATCATTGTTTTGCTTCAGGTGTTATTGCCGATATCGGTGGCAATATTGGTAGTGATGATCAACATAGACACGCCACTCGTTATCGCTCTGATTTTGCTGACATCGGCCCCATCGCTTTCTGGCAGTCCTCATCTGGTGATGTTGATGGGCTTTGAGCCAGCAGGTGCATTGCGGCTTTTGGTATTGGGGACCGCCTTGCTGCCATTGACCATTGTTCCGGTGTTTATGCTGGTGCCGGAGTTTGGTACCTTGAGCGATGTTATTGTCGCATCCCTGTGGCTATTGGCAATTATTCTGGCGGCGGCCTGCATGGCATTTGTTATTCGCCTGACCTTGCTGAAAGAACCCTCAAATGCGGTAATCAAACAAATTGATGGTGTTTCGACTGTACTTTTGGCTGTCACGGTAGTCGGGTTAATGGCTGCAATCGGTGAACAATTTGCCATTGATCCAGGATACGTGCTGATCACGCTCGTCGTCGCGACGGGCGCAAATATTTTGTTACAGATATTATCGGCCGTAATTCTTGCAAGTACCGGACAAAAATCAATTCTCGTTCCGGTCAGTATTGTTGCGGGAAATCGCAACATCGCCTTGTTTTTAACCGCATTGCCTGCCGCCACAACACAACCGCTGTTGTTGTTTATAGCCTGCTACCAGGTCCCAATGTATTTAACGCCGATTATCATGCGTCCGTTTTATCGGCGATTGATGAAAGGTCACGAAAATCAAGGATAAAGCCTTGTTATCGACCATGGTTCATCGACATTTTTTCGCGAAAACAAAAGGCGGTCGTGAAGCCTGAATGCGCCATCTTTCCAAAATTCGATTTCAATTGGTACCACACGAAATCCTGACCAGTATTCAGGACGGGGAATGGTGCTCACACCAAATTTCGCGGTGTATTTGGCAACCTCTTTTTCAAGCGCATATTTACTTTCAAGCGGTCGCGACTGTTTCGAGGCCCAGGCACCTATGCGGCTGCCACGCGGACGGGTCGCAAAATAGGCATTGGCTTCATCAGCGCTGACAATTTCCACATTGCCGCGGATACGGACTTGCCGACGCAGGCTTTTCCAGTGGAAGCCCATGGCAGCTTTGCGACTGTGTAAAATCTCGCGACCCTTGGCGCTTTCAAAATTTGTATAAAACACAAATCCTGCCTCATCATGGTCCTTCAACAGTACCATGCGCACATCGGGCATGCCATCATCATCAACAGTTGCCAGTGATAGAGCAGTGGGGTCGTTAATTTCGGTTTTCTTTGCCTCATCCAGCCATTGGCCAAACAGCCCAAACGGTTCTTCTGCAGACGTAAAGTCACCCTTTATTAAGGTTGACGGTGTATTGTCAAAATCACTTGGCATTTAGGTATCTCGCGTATCGCTCAACTGAGCATGGGGCAACAATTGTTAGACTATCACAGTACAAAGAATTCAAGCCAGCCAAAAATTCGCCGCCGCAAGGCGGGAGTGAGGGTAAATAGCAAGCCCTCGCGCAAAGGCATATTGCGTTCTGCAGCTGTGGTGATGTTGTTTGGATTTATTGCCGGTTGTTCAATATCCGGCCCAAAAACAACCGAACTTGCCAGTGATGCGACACTTATAACCGGTTCCGTCACCAAACCGGTGAAAGTTGCCGGAATTGAAAGCACCGATGCAGAGGTGATCAAGGCTACCGTTGCAGATGCCCGAATCAGGTCTTCATCCTCTCTGGCACTGGCCTGGATTAATCCGAATACCGGTAGTTCCGGTACAATCACCACAATCGATAATTTTCTTGGCAAACATGGCCAAAAATGTCGTGGATTCAAAACCACAGTGAGCACTTTTATGGGCATCGCCTTTTATAATGGCGAAACCTGCCAGATCAGCCCCACAGAATGGGTCCTGTCCTGGTTTCGTCGTTCAGAAAGCAAGAACTAGCCAAATTTCCCCTTTGTTTGCAAAATAATCCGAAGTTTCGACAATTGCTGTCGGGGCTGGAAATTTGTGTAATAATTACCCATATAAGCACAGAGGGAATTCTTTTTCCAAAACAGTATTATGGTGCCTGATATGCGTGATCCGTATAACATTCTTGGTGTGGATAAATCATCCGATGCAAAACAGATAAAATCTGCATTTCGCAAGCTCGCGAAAAAATATCATCCTGATACCAATCAGGAAAATTCGAAAGCGAAGGAAAAGTTTTCGGAGATCAATTCCGCTTATGAAATTCTAGGTGACAAGGAAAAGAAGGCGCAATTTGACCGTGGTGAAATCGACGCCGAAGGCAAACCAAAATTCACCGGCTTTGAAGGTTTTGGCGGCGGCGGTCAGCCACGCGGGCAACAGGGATTTGGTGGTCACCAGGGCTTTGGCGGTGCGGAAGATATTCTGTCTCAGATATTTGGCGGTGGTGGCGGTGGTAGTCCGTTTGGTGATCAGTTTCAGCAAGGCAATATGGGGCGCAGAACTGCACCCCCTCAAAAAGGCCGTGATATCAAAGCCTTTGCGCGTATTACTCTTGAGGATTTAGCCCGCGGAAAAGCTCAGGTTCGACTTGGTCCCGACCGCACTGTTGCGGTATCAATCCCACCTGGAACTGAAGAAGGTCAGGTCATCCGGCTGAAGGGCCAGGGGGAAAAGGTTGCCGCTGGCATCGCTGGGGATGCGCTTGTGACCATTTCCATCCGTCCGCATGAAAGTTTCAAACGGCAGGGCGATGATCTTCGTATTGATCTGCCTATTGGCCTTGAGGATGCGGTTCTTGGTGCCAAAGTCCGGGTTCCGACATTGACCGGCGCTGTATCTCTTACCATTCCCGCATGGTCCAATTCCGACGGTGCATACAGAATTCCCAAAAAGGGTCTGCCCAAAAAATCTGGAGGTCATGGGGATATTCTGGTGTATCCGAGGATAGCTTTGCCGAAGAAAAAAGATGATGGTCTGATCGCGCTGATGAAATCGTGGAAGAGCGAGAAAGTTAAAAGCTGATTGCATTCTTTGTTGTCTGGCTTGATGGAATTGGCCTGCTGTGCCATATGCTGTCAGGCTTGATCTCATAGATCATTCACAGCTTTAATCTGTATCAGGAATTACAAAATGGCAGAACCATCCGGGCTAATGGCGGGTAAACGCGGGCTAATCATGGGGTTGGCCAACAACCGCTCAATTGCGTGGGGCATTGCTAAATCCTGCGCTGATGCTGGTGCGGAAATTGCCCTTACCTATCAAGGAGATGCATTGAAAAAGCGGGTTGAGCCGCTGGCCGAACAGATTGGCGGCAAGGTTGTTGGCCATTGCGATGTGAGCGATACCGAAAGCATGGATGCAGTATTCGAAAAGCTCGAAACCATGTGGGGCAGCATAGATTTTCTGGTCCATGCAATCGGTTTTTCCGACAAGGACGAACTGACCGGCCGTTACGTGGAAACCAGTGCTGACAATTTTCGCAAAACCATGGATATTTCGGTCTACTCGTTCACGGCACTTGCGCAGCGGGCAGAAAGACTGATGCCCGAAGGCGGGTCCCTGCTGACCATGACCTACTATGGTGCTGAAAAAGTCATGCCCCATTACAACGTGATGGGTGTGGCCAAGGCAGCTCTGGAGGCCAGTGTAAAATATCTGGCGGTGGATCTTGGTCCGAAAAATATTCGGGTTAATGCTGTTTCGGCAGGCCCGATCAAAACCCTGGCGGCATCCGGTATTGGCGATTTTCGTTATATATTGAAATGGAACGAATATAATTCGCCCCTGCGTCGTACCGTGACAATTGACGAGGTTGGACAATCGGCACTCTATTTGCTGTCCGATATGTCTCGTGGAGTGACTGGTGAGGTCCACCATGTGGACTCCGGCTATCATACGGTTGGTATGAAGGCCGTTGACGCACCGGACATTTCCGTGGTCAAAGACTGATCCGACATTTTCTGCAATCATAGAGTGAGCATTGTTATGACCTCCAATCGTCAGGCCCTTTTGAAGTCCCGCCCGTTTGGCCTCGTTACCAGTGAAAATTTTGAATTTGTCGACACCCCGATTGCAGAACCCGGTGAAGGCGAATTTCAGGTAAAAGTTGAAGCTATTTCGATTGACCCGGCCATGCGCGGCTGGATGGCGGAGGGTAAATCCTACATTCCCCCTGTTGGTCTGGGCGAAGTTATGCGTGCTGGTGCAGCCGGCCATGTGGTTAAATCCAACCACCCGAAATTTGAAGTCGGTGATGCGGTCTCTGGCATGTTCGGTGTGCAGCAATTCATCAATTCAAACGGCGCCATGGTTGCCAAACTGGACGAGAGTCAGGCATCGCTTGAACGCTGGATTGCCGGCCTCGGCATGCCGGGTATGACCGCCTATTTTGGTCTGCTGAATGTGGGTGAACCTAAAGAAGGTGATACTGTTCTGGTTTCAGCTGCTTCCGGTGCAGTTGGTTCGATTGTTGGCCAGATTGCCAAGATCAAGGGTTGCCGCGCGGTTGGCATTGCCGGTGGCCCTGAAAAGTGCCGCTATGTGGTCGAAGAACTGGGTTTTGATGCCTGTGTCGATTACAAAGCTGGAAATCTTTACAAAGATCTGCGCGAAGCCTGTCCCAAAGGCGTTGATGTTCTGTTTGAAAATGTTGGCGGTGAAATTTTCAACACCGAATTGGCATTGATGAATGTATTTGGGCGCATTGTACTTTGTGGCCTGATTTCAGCCTACAACGCAACTGAGATGCCAAAGGCACTAACCAATTTACGCTTTGTCTTGACCCAACGATTGAAAATGCAAGGCATCATAGTTTTTGATTTTGCCAAGGACTACCCCAAAGCCATTGAAGAACTCGGGCGCTGGCATGCTGAAGGCAAACTGAAATTGCGCGAGGATATACGTGAAGGCGGCATTGATGCTTATCCTGACGTCCTCAATCTGTTATTCAGCGGTGGTAACAACGGCAAGCTGGTCTTGAAGGTGTAGCCGAATATTGATGATTTACCTTGTTCGCCACGGCCAGACAGACTGGAACGCTGAAATGCGCTTACAGGGGCAGCAGGATATTCCGCTAAATAATATTGGCCGGGCACAGGCCTCCCGTAATGGTCAAAAACTCAAATCCCTGATTGATGATCCGGATGAATTCGATTTTGTCGCCAGCCCGCTGGGCCGAACCCGTGAAACCATGGAAATTTTGCGAACCGAACTTGGCCTCGACAAAAGTTCTTACCGGACAGACAAACGAATAATCGAGATCAGTTTTGGCGATTGGGAAGGTTCAACTTTTGCCGAATTGCGTGTTGAGCACAATGATGCGGTTGAGGAGCGGCTTGCCAACAAATGGTATTTTGTCCAGCCAAACGGAGAATCCTACCAGATATTATGCGACCGGATTGCCCCCTGGCTGGCGGAAGTTGAAAAAGATACCATCGTCGTTTGTCACGGCGGCGTAATTCGTGCATTGCTGCGTTTGCTCACTGATATTT
>JALTNS010000196.1 GCA_027000565.1 Rhizobiaceae bacterium
ATTCGAGATCCATATGCGGGGCCTGTGTTCCACCGTAAATCTCGATGCGATCACCGGCACGAACCGCATAACCGGCCTCCGGCTCAATATAGGCGTGCTCGACAAACGGAGTGGTGAACGACCGGCTGATCTTGTGTGCGGCATTGGCCAGGGCACCGGGTGGATCTCCGCGTTCAACGTGACCTTTAACCAGAATATTTTTCTCGCGGCCTGCATGTAAAAGTGGTGCATCGTTTGCCATTGCCGCGTCGGGGGCGAGCAAAGGTTCCAGCGGATGCCAGGTGACGGGAAACATGCTCAAATCCAGATCGGCAATTGCCGCGGGTTCACCGGCAATAACCGCAATGGCTTCACCACGAAACAGGCAGGTATTTTTAGCCAGCACCGGCTGATCCACAAATGGTGGGATAACGCCAAACAGATTGTTGCCGGGAATATCCTCAGCAGAATAGACCGCAAGAATGCCCGGAAAATCCGCCACAAACCGGCCAGTATCGCCAAGTTCAAAACGGGCGTGGTGGTGGGGGGAGCGAACAATGCGCACGGCGACCGCGTTGTCTGGCATATGATCATCGCCAAAAATTTCGCTTCCGGCGACCTTTTCCAGCCCATCAAGCCGGTTGATCGAGCTCCCCACAGCAAATCCTGCTTTCGGGTCTTCGGGGTCGGTGTTGAAGGTTGAGACCTCCATCACCGCGTCGATAATTTTGGCGTAACCGGTACAACGGCAAAGCACACCGGAAAGGGCATCTTTCACCTCTTCCCGGCTTGGGCTGTCATTACGATCAAGCAGATCGACGGCACTCATTAACATGCCGGGGGTGCAAATGCCGCATTGGGCTGCTCCGTGTTGCAAAAAACACTGTTGCAGCCGCGACAGGGTCTCGTTGTCGGAGAGACCTTCAACCGTTGTAACCGGTAAATTGGCGGCTTGCGCGACAGGCACCAGACACGAGCAAACCTGTTTGCCATCAAGGGTGACTGTACAAGCGCCGCAATCGCCAGCATCGCAGCCGACTTTGGTTCCGATTAACCCGAGGTGATTGCGAAGTACAATGGACAGCCGTTCGGCCGGATTTACGTTGACATTGACTTCTTCACCGTTGAGTAAAAATCGCATCTGACTTGTTGGCTGGTCCATTATTTGCCCTCCACACAGGAAATGACAGCACGTTTGATGCTTTCTTTCGCGGCTTTCAGACGATATTCGCCGGGGCCTCTGATATCATCTATGGGAGTAAGACCTGTCAGATGTTCATCAAGAACCCGGTCGGCAAGGGTGCGGTCAAAGGGTTGCCCAATCAGCGCCTTTTCCAGTATCGGCAATCTTTGCGCAACAGCTGAACAGGCCCCCACTGAAACGGATGCGGTCATCACTTCACCCAGCGGTCCTTTTAACAACCGGACCGCGGTCATGATGATGGAGATTACCAGATAACGCCTGGAGCCAAGCTTGTTAAAGGCTGAAACCCCGGTTGCAGAAGTGCGCGGGATGATGATCGCAGTCAACAATTCTTCGCCTGCCAATGCGGTTTTTCGATTGCCGGAAATGAATTCGCTCAGGGGCATTTGCCGGGCACCATGAGCACCCGATAGCTCGACTTCCGCATCAAGGACCAAAAGCGGCGGCACGCCATCTGCGGCAGGTGATGCATTGCAAAGATTACCGGCAATTGTTGCGCGGTTTTGGATTTGCCGCGAACCGACTTCGCGTGCGGCGGCTTTCAAGGCATCAAAACATTCCGGCAAGGCAAGTTCGATCACATCGCTCCAGGTGGTCAGCGCACCAAGGCGCCAGTGATCAGTTTTTTCGGTGACATCGCGCAGGCTTTTGATGGCCGTGATGTCGAGAATATCGCCGGTGGGTTTATTCTCCCCCAATGCCGGATAAAAATCTGTTCCGCCGGCCAAAATATCCCATTGGCCTTTCGACAACAGTTCAAGCGCTTGTTCTAACTCGGTCGGTTGGGCATAGGACATTTTTTTCACCGATAACTCGTTTGCATACAATCAATATTGAAGCGCTGGTGACGCGTCAACTTGAATGCGATCAGTTCTTATACAGGTTTGAATAAGCATCACGAAGAGCATTTTTCTGAACTTTCCCCATGGTATTGCGCGGCAGGGCATCAACCATCAATACGCGCTTTGGAACCTTGAACCTTGCCAGGCTGCGGCTTGCCTCGGCTATGATCATCGCCTCATCAGTCGAAACACCGGGGCGCAGGGCAATAATAGCGGTTACTCCCTCGCCAAAATCCGCGTGCGGCACGCCAATCACCGCACTTTCGGCAACAGCCGGTATCGCATCAAGCACGGCTTCGACTTCGGCTGGATATATGTTGAGGCCGCCGGAAATAATCAGATCTCTGGCGCGGCCAACGATTGCTACATATCCATCATCGTCAATGCGGGCCATGTCACCGGTAATGAAAAACCCGTCTTCGCGCAGTTCCAGGCTGGTTTTTTCCGGGTTTCTCCAATAGCCCTTGAATACATTGGGACCGCGCACTTCAATGATACCGGTTTCGCCAAGGGGCAATTCATCGCCGGTTTCAGGGTCGGTGATCTTCAGTTCGACACCGGGCAGGGGAAAGCCTACCGTTCCGGCACGGCGTTCACCCTCATAGGGGTTGGAGGTATTCATATTGGTTTCGGTCATGCCGTAACGTTCAAGAATTGCGTGGCCGGTGCGGGATTGAAATTCAGCGTGGGTTTCTGCCGACAGGGGCGCTGAACCGGAAATAAACAATCGCATGTGCTGCGCCAGTTGCCGGTCAAATTCGGGGCTGTTCAGCAATCGGGAATAGAAGGTCGGCACACCCATCAACATTGTGGCCCTGGGCATCAGGCGGATAAGTTCATTCACATCAAATTTTGGTACAAATATCATCGCGCCGCCACAAAGCATGAGGGTGCTGATGGCGACAAACAGTCCGTGGGTGTGGAAAATAGGCAAGGCATGCAGCAGAGTGTCGTTTGCTGTGATTTGCCAGGCTTCCAGCAAGGCGGCGGTATTTGAATAAAGATTGTTGTGGCTCAACATGGCACCTTTTGAGCGCCCGGTGGTGCCGGATGTATAAAGGATTGCAGCCAAATCATCACCGCTACGCTGGACAATATCGAATTTGTCCGATTGGGCGTTCGCCAGAGTTGCAACTGAACCAAGTCCATTTGCATCGAGGCTCAAATGGCGGTGGACATTGTTTTTTTTGCATACGCCTTCAAGTGCAGCCCGATCTTGTGGGTCGCAGACAAAGAGGCGAGGTTCCGCATCTTCAAGGAAATAGCTGATTTCAGCGGGGGTGTAGCCATTGTTGAGAGGTAAATAGACCGCACCACTCATCAAGGTGCCGAGATAGAGGTATAAAGCCTCAACGGATTTTTCGACCTGCACCGCGACCCGGTCTCCGGGATTAATACCAAGTGAGACCAGCGCATTGGCGTATTTTGCAGCACTGCGAAACACACTGTCATAGGTGATTGTCTGCCCGTTTGTTGTAAAGATGCAGGGTCTTTGCCGATCGTGATTAGCGGCATCAAATCGGGCTGCAAGGTTATCGTTCATCTGTGGCGCAGTCTTTTTGGTAACAGATCAGAGTGATTAATGCGCGGCAGCATAACCCGCTTGAAATTATCCGCAATATCCCCAAGAGTGATCGGGAGGCTTTTAGTTCAGGAATAAAACAGTGAAAGAATTACCGCTGATCATGGTTGCCCCCAACGGTGCACGTCGCACTACAGACGACCACCCTGCATTACCGGTAACCGTAAATCAACTGGCTAGAACGGCGGCTGAATGTCTGGAACGGGGAGCCGGTGCAATCCACATTCATGTGCGTGATGAAAACCAGAAACATGTGCTTGATGCGGACCTCTATCGCGCCGCAATTGTTGCGATAAATAGCGAAACCGGCGGGAATATGCTGGTGCAGATCACTACCGAGGCAGTCGGGATATTCACGCCACGACAGCAACGTGATGTGGTGCGAGCAGTTATGCCGGAAGCGGTGAGCATCGCGCTTGGTGAAATGATCCCCGATGCCAGCGAGGAAACCAACGCCGCTGATCTTTATGAATTTTTGTACAAATCCGACATCGCGGTGCAGCATATAATTTATGATGTTGGAGGGATTGAGCATTTTGCCGATCTGGCCCGGCGCGGAATCATTGCCGGCGACAGCCACTCGCTGCTGTTTCCGTTGGGGCGATATGCCAAAGGCCAGCAAAGCGATCCGGCATCGCTGGTGCCATTTCTGTCGATGCTTGAGAAAACCGGCCTGAGAGGCTGCTGCGAATGGGCCGTGTGCGCCTTTGGTGCCGGCGAAACAGCGTCACTTGCAGCCGCAATGGCGATGGGCGGCAAGGTACGGGTTGGTTTTGAAAACAGCCTTTGGCATGCGGATGGGTCGCAGGCTGACAGCAATGCTGAACGGGTCGCCGCTGTTGCAAAAATTGCCGCCCTGTTGAGTTTGGAATAACCGGTGGCGGGGTTTACCCCATCAACTGGCCGCCATTGATTTCGAGAACCTGCCCGGTGATATATCCGCTTAATTCATCGGAGGCGAGAAACAAACAGGCGGGGGCGCAATCCTGCGGTGTGCCCAGTCGTTGCAGGGGAATGGAAGCCGCGGTTGCGGCCAGCTTCTCCTTCGATGAATACCGCTTGTGAAAATCCGTATCTATGGTGCCGGGCGAGAGCGCATTGACCCGGATTTTATGCGGTGCCAATTCGCGTGCAAGGCTTCTGGTATAGGTCGATACAAAGGCTTTTGAAGCGCTGTAAATCGATGAGCCGGGGCTGCCCCCGGTGGTTGCTGATATTGAAGTGGTGTTGATGATGGATGCGGCTGCCGAACCTTTCAACAGTGGCAAAAGTGTCGTGGTCAACAAAACCACCGAGCGGGCGTTGAGGTTCATCACCCGATCATAATGTTTGCCACTCATTTCATCGCTCAGTACCCGGCCAAACATGGTGCCGGCATTGTTGACCAGCACGTCGATGTTTGAAAACCGCTCTGCAATCTTGCTGGCGAGTTTGGTTGTTTCAGACTCGTTTGAAAGGTCTGCATAGGCAGTTTTGCAGTTTTCGGGGTCGATACTATCGCCAAAGACATGGGCGCTATTTGCATCTTCACGAACACCGAGATGGGCAAAAACACTGGCGCCGTGGGCTAAAAACTGTTTGGCGATTTCCGCCCCGATGCCGCGCCCGGCGCCGGTGATAACGATATTTTTGCCTGTAAACAGGTTCGGTGAAAATGGCCTGTCATTCATAATCTATCAGCTCTTGAAGCGCCATGCGCGTTAATTCGTTTGTGATTGAAGCGGCATGGAAACGAAAGTCTGCATCCCGCCGATAATTTCATTTGTGGCAACCGATTCAGACGGAACTTGAAGAAATTCGCAAGTTGATTCTTGAGTTTTCCATAAATCATTGAAATAAAACATTAAAAATAGCGTTACTGGCATCCAAAGTGGAATTGGAGCTACAATGCCAGTCTTCAATTAAGCAGAAAATCGTTAAATCCGATGCTGCAATTTCAACTGAGTGGCGCGATTTTGTATTTCGCACTTTCGCTTGTTGACTTTCCTTTTTTTTCGTTTCAACTATCAATGAACGTTGAATTGTGTTTCAGGGAACTTTTATTGGTGGACTATGACGTTTTTGTCATTGGCGGTGGGATCAACGGCTGTGGAATTGCCCGCGATGCGGCAGGTCGCGGATATTCTGTTGCTTTATGCGAAATGAATGATTTGGGTTGGGCAACGTCGTCCAGTTCCACCAAACTCATTCACGGAGGCCTTCGATATCTTGAACATTACGAGTTTCTTCTGGTCCGCAAGGCGCTGAGGGAACGTGAGGTTTTGTGGGCAATGGCGCCCCACATTATCGAGCCATTGCGTCTGATTTTGCCCTGGCAGAAGGGCTTGCGCCCGGCGTGGCTTTTGCGGTTGGGGCTGTTTTTGTATGATCACATTGGCGGTCGTAAAAAACTGCCTGCCACCCGCACCATTAACCTTGATACTCATGAGACCGGCAAGGCACTGAAGCCGATATTCAACAAGGCATTTGAGTTCTCGGATTGCTGGGTTGATGATTCCAGACTTGTGGTACTCAATGCGCGTGATGCCGCCAATCGCGGCGCTGAAATCATGACCAGAACCCGTTGTATCGGGGCGGTTAAAAATGCTGATCATTGGCGCATCACCACCCGGGATTTAAGCGGCGGAGAAGAAAAAACCGTTACCGCGCGGTTGATTGTTAATGCGGCTGGCCCTTGGGTCGATGATGTTTTAGCCAGCACATTTGGTAAAAACAATGCCCATAATGTCCGGTTGGTTCAGGGCAGCCATATTGTGGTAAAAAAGCTGTTTGAGCATGATCGCTGCTACTTTTTTCAAAACCGCGATGGTCGAATCATTTTCGCAATTCCCTACCGCGATGATTATACCTTGATCGGCACAACAGACCGCGATTACCCGGGTGATCCGGGCGAAGCCAAAGCATCTGATGAGGAAATTTCGTATCTTTGCCGTTGCGCAAGTGAATATTTCAAAGATCCGGTGGTTGAAGATGATGTGGTGTGGACCTATTCCGGTGTTCGCCCGCTGTTTGATGACGGGGCGAGCAAGGCACAGGAAGCAACCCGCGATTATGTGCTTCGTCAGGACGGTGAAGCGGGCAAGGCCCCGGTGCTGAATATTTTTGGCGGCAAAATTACCACTTACCGGGTTCTGGCAGAAACAGTGGTCGAAAATATTGAAGATTTACTCGGCAAGAAAAATTCGGCCTGGACGGAAACTGCCAAACTGCCTGGCGGTGATTTTCCGGTTGACGGTTTTGATGAGCTCGTTGCCAGAATCGGGAGAACATTTCCATTTTTGACACCGCAACAGACCAAGCGCATGTGCCGGGCTTACGGCACAGATACCGCCACAATGCTGAGTGGTGCAAAATCCAGCGAGGCGCTTGGTCGGGATTTTGGTGGTGGCCTTAGCGAACGGGAGGTAAATTATCTGCGTGCAAATGAATGGGCGATAACTGCCGATGATATATTATGGCGACGCAGCAAGCTTGGCTTAAAACTGACCAAAGACCAGCAATCCTCACTTGCCGGGTGGATTGAAAAAACGACCAGATAAACCGGCCCCAACACGTGATTATTGGCACAAGACAACTTTGTTTGTTGTGGTAAAGTGTCATCTGATCAATGCAGACAAGGGGAAAATCATGGCTCGAGTTTATACGGAAACCATCCGGCGATCCTGGTTTACCCGTCTTAAAAACAGCCTGTTTGGCACCATCATTGGATTGTTGATCTTTCTTGGATCGTTTGCAGTTTTATTCTGGAACGAGGGGCGGGCGGTTGATACCCAAAAAATGCTCACCGAAGGGGCGGGGGTTGTCATTTCGGTTGCCAGCGGCCGTGCAGACCCGGCCAATGAGGGCAAGCTTGTTCATGTTTCAGGGCAGACCGAAACCAGCGATATGCTTGAAGACCCGGTTTTTGACGTGTCGGTCAATGCGATAAAACTCTACCGCAAGGTTGAAATGCTGCAATGGCGGCAAAAGGTAAAATCCTCCCGCACCAGTAATTTTGGTGGCAGCACTGACACAACCAAATCCTACTATTATGAAAAGGACTGGTCTGAAACGCTGATTGATTCCTCCACTTTCAAGGACCCTGTCGACCACGAAAATCCGCAAAATATGCTGATGAAATCCGAAAAGTGGCAGGCAAGCAATGTTACCCTGGGCGCTTTCGATCTTTCAAAATCACAAATCTCCAGCATTAATAATGCCGTACCGCTGGCGATGGATACCAACAACCGGATAAGCCGCAGGTTGGGGGACAAGGCGCGGATATTTGACGGGGTCTTGTATCTTGGATCGCCCAGCCGGAACCGGGTCGGCGACTACCGTATTTCGATGCGGGTGGTTTATCCGGGCGATACAAGCATTGTGTCCGGGCAGTCCGGCAACGGCTTCAAACCCTACAAAACCCAGGTTGGCGGGGCAATTGAAATGCTCACCACTTCCATAAAACCGGCAGAAGCGATGTTTGATTCCGCAGAAGCCGCCAATACGGCGCTTACCTGGACGCTTCGGGTGGTTGGATTGTTGATGATGTATTTTGGTCTGACGATGATGGTCAAAATCCTGTCGGTATTTGCCAGTGTGGTACCGTTTTTCGGCAGCATTGTCAGTGGTGGCACCAGCCTGATTGCATTTCTGGTGGCGTTGGTCCTGTCATTAATCACCATCGCGATTGCCTGGGTGTTTTATCGCCCGTTAATTACCGGTATATTGCTAGTTGCGGCGGTTGGCATATATATGTTTACCCGCAAAAAGGTGAATTCTGCCACTGCCGCGGCGGCAGATGACGGGGAGGCGGAGGCACAAAACTGGGGGCGGTAGGGGGTAGAGCTACAGTTCGCTGTTTTCAGCCCAGTCAGTCAGTTTAAGCAGGAACGCGCTGCATTCATGCATTTGGGATGCTTCAATAAATTCATCCGGCAAGTGTGCCTGCTCAATGCTGCCGGGTCCAAAAATCACACCAGGAATGCCGACCTTTTGAAACCTGCCAGCCTCGGTGCCATAAGAAACCCGCAGGGATTGGTTAAGGCCGGTCAGGTGACGCAACAGGGTTTCAGCCGGAGAATCTTCGTCCGGCAAAAGGGCGGGCACATCAAATAACCGGGTCGATGTGATGCCGCAATCGGGCGAGACGGCTTTCAGCGCAGGTTCCACTTCGTCGGCAATAAAATCCATCACCTCTTTTTCCAGGGCATCAATATCATCGGTGGGGATCATGCGAAAACCCCAGTTAAACGCGCATTGGGCCGGAATGATATTGTTGGCGGTACCGCCGTTAATCACCCCGATATCAATTGTGGTGTTGGGGGGTGTAAATCCGTTTTCGGTATCGGCCTCATCACGCAGCCTTTGGTGCAATTGATCGAGAAAACCGACTATTTTAGCAGCAGCCACAATGGCATTGGCACCCAGTTCCGGACGGCTTGAATGGCCATCGAGGCCGTGCACCACGGTTCTGAAACTGCGCCCACCCTTGTTGCCGCCGATCAGCTGCATGGAAGTGGGTTCGCCGACGATCACCGCCACCGGCAAGGGCATATTTTCCGAAATATCGGCAATCAGCTCTTTTACACCAGTGCAACCGACTTCTTCGTCATAGGAAAAGGCAAAATGTATAGGGGTTTTCAATTCGCGGCTGGCCATATCTTTGGCGTGGGCAAGGGCGCAGGCAATAAATCCTTTCATGTCGCAGGTTCCGCGACCATAGAGCTTATCACCGCGTTGCTGCATATTGAACGGGTCGCTGGTCCAGTTTTGCCCTGCCACCGGCACCACATCCGTATGGCCGGAAAGCACAATGCCACCCTTATCCGCCGGTCCTATAGTCGCCCAAAGGTTGGCTTTGGTCTTTTCATGATTATAGGTAAGGCGCGATTCTATGCCGAGATCGGCAAGTTGTTCCCTGATGTAATTGATGAGTTCAAGATTGGAAAAGGCCGAGGTGGTGTCAAAGGCAATCAATTGTCCGAGGGTGGTTATGCAATCGTTGCCATTGGGGCGGTCATGGGTATTGGCAGACATTTGTTGAATTCCTCGAACCGGGTTGGGTGGTAAATTCCATCGTAAATCAATTGTGCTGGATATCATATCCGCTTGAACAACGCTTGTTGATAATCCACAATAACACCAACAAATTACAATGGGAGCATGATGATGAATGAATTAAATCCGGGTGTCAGTGATCTGCTGCTGGTCATTGATGTGCAAAATGATTTTTGCACCGGTGGTAATCTGGCGGTGCCGGGCGGCGAGGAAGTGGTGCCGATTATCAATCGGCTGGGGCAGCAGTTTGAAAATGTGGCAATCACCCAGGACTGGCATCCCGTCGGCCATTCCTCCTTTGCCTCCAGCCATGCAGGAAAAGAGCCGTTTTCTGAAATTGACATGCCCTACGGACCGCAAACCCTTTGGCCCGACCATTGCATTCAGGCAAGTCATGGTGCCGAATTACATGATGGTCTTGATCTGCCCCATGCCGCTATGATTGTCCGCAAGGGATATCGCAAACAAATAGATTCCTATTCGGCCTTTTTTGAAAATGACCACAAAACGCCCACCGGGCTTGCAGGCTATTTGCGCGAACGCGGATTTAAAAAAATTTACTGCGTCGGACTGGCGCTGGATTTCTGTGTGCGCTTTTCAGCGGTGGATGCGGCGAACCTTGGATTTCATTCAGTTGTGCTGGAAAATGCCTGTCGTGCAATTGATATGATGGGTTCGCTTGACGCCGCGCGCAAGGATATGGCGGACAAGGGTGTTTTGGTGGTGTAAATCCTACTCCAGTCGGCCTTCTTCGACCGCATGGCAGGCAACGATGGAATTGTTAGCCTCAATCGTTGCTGGAATCTCCTTGCGACAACGATCATTCACCAACGGGCATCGCGGATGAAATGTGCAGCCTGATGGCGGGTTGATCGGATTGGGAATCTCGCCCTTTACCGGTTTTCGATCGCGACCACTCATTTCCAGGTCGGGCACTGCATCCAGCAGCATCCGCGTATAGGGGTGCTTGGGTGCCTTGAACAGCATTTTGGCTGGTGAAACTTCGACAAGCCGACCAAGATACATTACACCAATACGGGTTGCCATGTGGCGTACAACCGATAGATCGTGACTGATAAACAGGAAAGTCAGGCCAAATTCGTCCTGCAGATCGCGCATCAGATTAAGAATTTGCGCCTGAACCGATACATCGAGCGCCGAAGTTGGTTCATCACATACGATAAATTCTGGCTTGGATGCCAATGCCCGGGCGATGCAAATGCGCTGGCGCTGACCGCCGGAAAACTCATGCGGAAACTTGCGCCCGTCGGATGGCCCAAGCCCGACCATTGTCAGCAGCGATCCAACCCGCTCAACAATTGCTGCATCGTCGGGTTCAAGATTGAAAGCGCGAATGGGTTCGGCGACAATTTTATCGACCCGCCAGCGCGGGTTAAGGCTGGCAAACGGGTCCTGAAAAATCATCTGGATTTGCGAACGCATTTCGCGCATGTGGGCCTTTTGTGTTTTGTCGGCCAGTTCAATATCGTCGATGCGGATGCTGCCCTTGGTAGGTGGTAAAAGCCCGACTACCATTTTGGCGACCGTTGATTTGCCGGAACCGGATTCGCCCACCAGCGCGAAGGTTTCACCGGTAACGATGTCGAATGAAACATCATCAACCGCGCGCAATAACTGTCGGCCTTCACGCTCGATTATCCGGTTGAGCAGTGGTTTTGAAACATCAAACAGACGAGTCAGGCTGGAGACTTCAACAAGAACTTCTTTAGCCATTGCCATTCTCCGCCGCATAGAGCCAGCACGCGGCCCGGCTCTCTCCAACATCAACCAGCGGTGCGCGTTTTTCGGTGCAGGGGCCAAAGGCCTTTGAACAGCGCGGGTGAAACGAACAGCCTTGTGGAATTGCGTTTAATCGCGGCATCGAACCGGGTATCTGAATCAGCCTGTCCTCGTCACTTTCCATTGACGGAATGGAACTCATCAACCCGGATGTATAGGGATGTTTGGGTGACTTGATCAAATCCTGGGTCTTGCCGATTTCAGCTACCTGACCGGCATAAAGCACGGCAACCCGGTCGGCGGTTTCGGCGATCACGCCCATATCGTGGGTAATTAACATGACCGCCGTACCACGGTTTTTGCAAAGGTTTTTTAACAGCGAGATAATTTGCGCCTGAACCGAAACATCAAGGGCGGTGGTTGGTTCATCGGCGATAATCAAATCCGGTTCTGCCGCCAGCGCCAGCGCGATCACCACCCGTTGACGCATGCCGCCGGAAAACTGGTGCGGATAACCGTCAATGCGCGTTACCGGTGCCGGAATGCCAACCTCGTCCAGCAAGGCGATAGCCCGTTCGCGGGCTTCGGTATTATTTAATGGAAGGTGGGTTTGAATGGTTTCAACCAGTTGCTCGCCGACCCGGTAAAGCGGATTAAGACTGGTCAGTGGATCCTGAAAAATCATTGCAATTCGCTTGCCGCGCAATTTTCGCATCTGGTCGTGATCGAGATTGTCTATGCGTTGGCCAGCGAAGATGATTTCGCCGCCGGCAATGCGCCCCGGTGGCTCGAGTAGACCAATAATTGCTGCTCCGGTGAGCGATTTTCCAGCGCCCGATTCGCCGACAACACCAAGCACTTCGCCAGCTTCAATATCAAATGAAATTTGGTCGACAGCGCGCAGCAATGCCCGCCGGGTTGGAAATTCAATAACAAGATCACGGATCTGAAGTAGGGGCTGGCTCATCATTCACCGCAATTTTGGATTAAGGGCGTCGCGCAACCAGTCGCCTAACAGATTGACCGCAAGAACCAGAATGGCGAGCGCGGCTCCGGGGAATATGGTGATCCACCATTCACCGGAAAACAAAAAATCCTGGCCGATTCGGATCATCGTGCCAAGCGATGGCTGGGTTACCGGAATGCCAACACCGAGAAAGGAAAGAGTAGCCTCGGTAATGACTGCCAGCGCCAGATTGATGGTGATGATTACCAAAACCGGGCCGAGCACGTTGGGCAGTACATGACGGAACATGATGATCAGCGGTTTGAGGCCGATGAGCTTGGCCGCCTGGACATATTCGCGCTCTTTTTCCACCAGCACAGAGGACCGCACTGTGCGGGCATATTGCACCCAGAACGAAAGACCAATGGCCAGCACCAGTACCCAAAAGGCCGAATCTTCCCGTCGACTCTCGGGAAACAGGCCCGAAACCGTGCCATCAATCAACAGCGCAATCAGGATTGACGGGAAAGTCAGCTGAATATCGGCAATGCGCATGATCACTGTGTCAATAAAACCGCCGAAATAACCCGAAATCAGCCCAAGGGTAATGCCCAAAATTGCAGCAAAGGCAACACTGGCAAAGCCAACGGCCAATGATATGCGTGACCCGTACATTATGGTGGAGAGCAGATCACGGCCCTGATCGTCGGTGCCGAGCAAAAATTGCGGTACGCCGTCCTCTTCCCATGCCGGCGGGGTGAGGCCGTCCATCAAATCAAGACTTGCCAGATCAAACGGATTATGTGGCGCAATCCACGGCGCAAACAGGGCCATGGAAAAATAGATCAGGGTAACAACGGCTGCCGCCATGACGATTTTTGATTGACGAAACGAAAAGAAAATATCGCTATCGAGGGCGCGGGCAAGCATGCCTTTTTCGACGATATCTATTTGAGGTGCTGTCTGATCACTCATTGTGCCAGCCCCGTCACGCGAATGCGCGGATCAACGGCCACATAAAGCAAATCGACAATCAGATTGATCACCACAAACAAAAAGCCGATCAGCATCAGATAGGCAGCCATGATCGGGATATCGACATTTTGCACCGACTGCAAAAACAGCAATCCCATGCCAGGCCATGAAAACACTGTTTCGGTGATAATCGCAAATGCAATGACGGAACCCAGTTGCAGCCCGGTGATGGTGATCACCGGCACAAGGGTGTTTTTTAATGCGTGGCCAAAATTGACAGCTTTGCGTGAAAGACCACGGGCACGGGCAAACTTGATATAGTCAGTGCGCATGACCTCGAGCATTTCAGAGCGGACCAGCCGCATGATCAGCGTCATTTGAAAAAGCCCGAGGGTTATTGACGGTAAAATGAGGGCTTTTAGGCCAGAGGCAGTTAACAAGCCGGTCGACCAGAAACCGACCTGGACAACTTCGCCACGGCCAAATGATGGCAGCACCTGAAACTGCACCGCAAAAACATAAATCAGCAGGATGCCGATCAGGAATGTTGGTAGAGATATGCCAACCAGTGAAAATGTCAGGAAAAACTTCGACAGCCAGGAATCGCGTTTAAGTCCGGTGTAAACGCCCATAGGAATGCCAACGAGCATGGCAAATATGGCTGACATTAGCGAAAGCTCAAGGGTGGCCGGTGCGCGTTTGCCAATCATTTCGGCTACAGATTGTTTGAACTGGTAGGAAATTCCAAAATCAAACTGGGCCGCCCCCCAGATAAACCGCCAGAATTGAGTCAAAACCGGGTCGTTGAGACCAAGCTGAACCCGCAAAGCCTCGCGTTGTTCCGGTGTGGTTTCAATACCGACCATCTGGTTAACCGGATCGCCAACAAACCTGAACAACAGAAAAGAAATCAGTGCAACGACGATCATCACAATGATGGATTGGAAAATACGGCGGATCATGAAGGCGAGCATGGATGCGGCCTAGATATAAAAGAGAAAAGGAATGACCCCGCAATTCAAGTGAATTTGCGGGGTCTTTTGTTGGTTTTAACAGCGCTTACTTTTTATTGACGTAATACATCATGAATACGTTGTCAGCGCGTTGTTTCAAGCTGATTTTGTTGGAAACACCCCAAGCAAGGCCCTGCTGGTGAAGCGGAATATAGGCAACTTCATCAGTAGTGATTTTGTAGGCCTGGGCGATCAGATCATCACGCTTGGCCGCATCGTTTTCGACCAGGATCTGTTTTGCCAACTCGTCAACTTTCGGGTTGCAATAACCACCAAGATTGAACGGGCTGCCATTGCCTTTTTCATCGCGGCAACCGTGCAGGTTTGAAATGACATTCCATGAATCAAGTGAACCAGGGGTCCAGCCGAGCAGGAAGAAGGAGGTTTCAAAACCATTGGAAGCCAGCACCTTGGCGAAATATTTCGACTTGGGCTGGGCATTCAAATTGACCTTTATGCCGACTTTGGCAAGCATTGAGGTGACAGCCTGACAGATCGCTTCGTCATTGACATATCGATCGTTCGGGCAGTCCATGCCAACTTCAAAACCATCCGGATATCCGGCCTCTGCAAGCAGCGTTTTTGAGGCTGCCACATCGTAGGGATAGCGCTGGAACTGATCAGCTTTTGAAAAAAGAAACGGCGATATCATCAGCGCAGACGGAGTCGCCAGATTACGCATGACTTTTTTCTTGATCGCTTCAACGTTGATTGCCTGATAAAATGCCTTGCGGACCCGTACGTCCTTGAACGGATTTTTGCCCTTGACGCTGGATTCAAGCAGTTCGTCCCTGATCTGATCCATGCCGAGGAAGATGGTCCGCAATTCCGGACCAGTCAAAGCAGTGGTTGTGGCATTGTCATTGACACGCTTCAGGTCTTGAACCGGGACCGGATAAACCATGTCCAGTTCACCGGATAACAGGGCTGCAACACGGGTGGCGTCAGATGCGATGGTGGTAAACTCGACCTTGTCGATATTGTGTTTAGGTGTATCCCACCAGTCCTTGTTAACTTCCAGCTTTGAAGCAACTCCGGCCTCGTGTGATACAACCTTGAACGGGCCGGTACCATTGGACGCCAACGAAATTTTGGTGGCTGAATCGTCAGAAGCCGACGTCACTTTGACCGAATTATTGGCTTCAGCCCACTCCTTGTCGATAATATACCAGGAACCCCATTCATAATTGAGAATAGGATTTGGTGAAGTCAAAACCACATCGACTGTGTAATCGTCAACTTTTACAAATTTTGCATCTTTTGGGATGCGGGTTGTGAGGTCTGACCCCTCAGAGCGAACGCGGTTTGCGGAAAAGATCACATCGTCAGCATTAAAGTCGTTGCCATTGTGGAATTTCACACCCTTACGCAGATTAAACCGCCAGCGGGTTGGT
Organism: Rhizobiaceae bacterium; assembly: GCA_027000565.1. GTDB lineage: Bacteria > Pseudomonadota > Alphaproteobacteria > Rhizobiales > Rhizobiaceae > SZUA-100. The sequence continues at coordinate 15,712 of JALTNS010000196.1, forward strand.
TCCATGACCTTCCAACTGGTTGCCAATGATGGCTCAATGGCAAGATCAGGGCCACGGCGAACCAGACCTTCATAAACATTTCCAAGAAAGCCAAGTGTGAAGGTTTCATTGAGCGAATAAGGATCGAGCGATTTCAATGATCCCTGAAAAGCGAATTTCAAGGTTGCGGCCGATGCTGGCGTCAAGCCAACCCCCAGCGCGAGTGCGCCTGCAATTACGGCCGTTTTAAATGTTTTGAGTTTCATATAATTTTCCTCCAGACAAATTGAACATCCTCTTGGCGGGATGAACTTGAAATTATCTAAGCATAAGTTACCAGCCCCGTCTATCTCCTTGCAGGATCATTTCAACCGGTCTAAGAATTTTTCTCACACCGAATTGCGGCCACTGATATATCAATCTGGTTTTTGGTTGGCTTCATGTTATTCACAAACCGGGAAATGCAATATAATGCCTATAATCAATCGGATAGCCGAGTTTCACGATGAAATTACTGAATGGCGTCACGATATTCATGCGCACCCTGAACTGCTCTATGAAGTGCAGCGAACCGCTGGTGTGATTGAAGAAAAACTGCGTGAATTCGGGGTCGATGAAGTTTTCAGCGGCATTGGCAAGACCGGTGTGGTTGGCGTAATTTACGGGCGCAGCGATGCGAGTGACAAGGTGATTGGCCTTAGAGCCGATATGGATGCGCTGCCGATCGAGGAAAAATCCGGTAAGCCCTATGGTTCAAAATATCCGGGATTGATGCATGCCTGTGGCCATGACGGGCACACCGCGATGTTGTTGGGTGCAGCAAAATATCTGGCGGAGACCCGAAACTTTGATGGCAAGGTTGTGGTTATATTTCAACCGGCTGAGGAAGGTGGTGCCGGTGCCAAGGCAATGATTGATGACGGGTTGATGACCCGTTGGGGCATTGATGAAGTCTATGGCATGCACAATGCGCCGGGGCTCGATGTGGGTAAATTTGCCATTCGTGCCGGTCCCTTGATGGCGGCAACTGACGAGTTTAATCTGATTATTGAAGGCAGGGGAGGCCACGCAGCGCGACCGCACGAGGCTGTTGATCCTATTCTGGTTGGAACCCAGATTTATCAGGCGTTGCAATCCATTGTCGCGCGCAATGTGGACCCGCTGGAATCAGCTGTATTGTCGGTGGCGGCATTTAATGCCGGTGAAGCCTTTAATATTATCCCGCAGAAGGTTTTGATGCGCGGCACGGTACGGACGATAAAACCGGAGATTCGCGATCTGGTGGAAGAACGCATGACAGCAGTTGTAAAAAACATTGCGTCCATTCACGGCGCTAAGATTGATCTTGATTATGACCGCGGTTATCCAATGACGGTCAATGATGAAGAAAAAACCCTTGTCGCAGCAAATGTGGCGTCCAGCATTGTGGGTGAAGTGAATGTTGATACCGACCGCCCGCCATCCATGGGCGGGGAAGATTTTTCGTTCATGCTGGAGGAACGCCCCGGCGCAATTATTTTCATTGGCAATGGTGATACCGCCAAGCTGCACAATGAAGAATATGACTTTAACGACGAGATTATCCCGATCGGCTGCTCATATTGGGTGAAGCTGGTGGAAATGAATTTGCCCGTCGACGAGTGAGAACCAGCGTGTCGCTCACATAATTACGGGTATCCAAAGGCAGGAGTTACCATGTTCACCAGTGTACCCCATCAGATACAAGCAGCGGAAATCGTGCTGGGTTGTGATGATCTGGCGACAACGCTTGCATTTTATCAGGAAAGGCTCGGGTTTCGCTTGGATGCAATTTATCCGGCCGATGATCCGACTGATGCGGTTGTCAGCGGATATGGATTGCGGGTGCGGTTGCAGCGCGGGGCAGTTGGTTCGCCCGGCACATTGCGATTGTTGTGTGATAACCCTGAAGCGGCTTCGCGTGGCGAGGGTGATCTAATTGCACCAAACGGTACGCGGATTGAGTTTGTCGAAGTTGATCCGCCATTTGTTGTTCCCGAAGTTGCTCATTCGGTTGTGATCACAAAAAACAGTGCGGATGCGGAAATCATTACCGGTCGGGCGGGTATGCGTTATCGCGATCTGATCCCTGGGCGATTGGGCGGTCATGTGATCGCTTCACAAATCAGCATTCCCGATGCCGGCCCGGTGCCGGACAGTGTGCATTTTCACAAGGTCCACTTCCAACTGATATATTGTTACAAGGGTTGGGTGAAGGTGCTTTATGAAGATAATGGCCCGCCGATTACGCTTCAGGCGGGGGATTGTTTCATGCAGCCTCCGGAAATCCGTCACCGGGTGCTGGAATCTTCCGCCGGTCTTGAGGTGATCGAGGTTTCGGTTCCATCGGAACACATTACTTATATCGATCATGAAATGGAATTGCCGACGCCTGATCTGGTGCCGGAACGTGAATATTCAGGACAGAAATTTGTTAATCACAAGGCGGCAAACGCGACCTGGTCGTCGTGGCGGTTGCCCGGGTTTGAGGCGCGCGACCTTGAGATCAATGCGGCGACAAGCGGCGTTGCCGATGTGAAGGTTGCACGGGTCAAAGGCAACCGCGCACCGATCATCACCAGCAATAATTGCCCGATGGTGTTTAATTTTGTGCTTGAAGGAGAAACGACATTGCAGGTGGATGGCGAGGAAGCCGAGTCGCTTGCAGCCGGTGATACATTTGTCATCCCGCCGGATGTTAAACATACAATTTTTGACTACTCAGGCGATCTCGAAATTCTCGAAGTGGCGCTGCCAGCGGATTTTGAGACGAAGGTTTATTGAATATCCTATTTAACGTTTTGCTTTGGACCCAGGTTCATCGGGGCGGCTTCGCTGTTCCATATATTCCCTTACATGCGCTCTCTTACCAGCGACATTCCGAACTTGCGTTACCGATTTTAAGGCGAGTTCCAGAAGCCTTGGTAAATGTTTTGCAGATTTTTCCCATGATACAATTGTTTGTCGAGAGACACCCAATTCATCGGCAATTCCATTTTGTGTGTAACCGTATTCTTTTCGCCATTGCCTAAACTCATTTCCAGTCATCATCGCGCTCCTCGGATTGAACAACTATTTCCGTCTCTGTCGCACTAAATTTCCCCGACCAGAATTTTCCTTTCAGCG
>JALTNS010000197.1 GCA_027000565.1 Rhizobiaceae bacterium
GGCGCCGGGCCGCCAGACTGTTTCCGTATAAACGTGAATCAGCCTAATACAAGAATGATCGGTATTGTTTTACATAAAAGTATCCTGCACTCCTCAACATACCATCATTTACTGCGGTCTTGAGCAGTCCCGACAGTCGTATCCTTTGTTATCAATCGATCTCATACACAAACGCCCCGTCTTTCATGTCGACCTTGGCGCTTTCGATCTCGTCTTTTTCCAAAGACCGATTGAGGAAATGGCGTGAAAGCTCCGGCAGCAGCGTATTGGTGATGATATTGTCGATCATCCGACCGCCTGAATCCGGGTCATTGCATTTGGAAACAATGTGCTCGACCACCGCATCAGAATATTCAAACACCGCATCGTGGTTTTCCTTGATCCGCTTGGTAATGCGGTTGAGCTGCAGTTTAACAATGCCACCCAGCATTTCTCCGGAAAGCGGGAAGTAGGGGATGGTGACGATGCGCCCGAGCAGTGCTGGCGGAAACACCTGGGTAAGTGATGATTTCATCGCATCGTTGAGGGTTTTGGGATCAGGGCGCACTTTGCCGTCTTCTGCCATCTGCATGATCACTTCGGTGCCGACATTTGACGTTAAAATGATCAGGGTGTTTTTGAAATCAATCGCCCGGCCATTGCCGTCTTCCATCAGGCCCTTGTCAAACACCTGGAAGAACAGTTCATGCACATCTGAATGGGCTTTTTCAATCTCGTCAAGCAGCACCACACTATAGGGCTTGCGGCGCACGGCCTCGGTCAGCCGGCCCCCTTCGCCATAACCGACATATCCCGGAGGCGCGCCCTTCAGCAGCGAAACCGTGTGTGCTTCCTGAAACTCCGACATATTGATGGTAATGATGTTTTGCTCGCCACCATAAAGCGCCTCGGCCAGTGCCAAAGCGGTTTCGGTCTTGCCGACCCCGGATGGACCGCACAACATGAAAACGCCGATTGGTTTGTTCGGATTGTCCAGCTTTGCACGGTTGGTTTCAATCCGCTTGGAAATCATTTCCAGTCCGTGGCTTTGTCCCAAAACCCGTTCATTGAGGGTTTCGGCAAGTCTCAGGATATTTTCAACCTCATCCTTGACCATTTTGCCAACCGGAATACCGGTCCAGTCGGAAACTATTGAAGCAACCGATTGTGAATCCACATGCGCATAAATCATCCGGGATTCCGGATCGATAGATTCCAGATCCTCCACCCGGCCGGTGAGAGTGGTTTGCAATTGAGCCTCGTCTTGAGACGTAGCTTCGCTTTCAGGCGCAGATTGTGTCTCTGCATCAGTAGCTTCATCTGACGCAACATCGATTGTTGAATCGGCCATCGCTTCCAACGCATCGGCTTCATCTGAAACCTCTTCTGTGTCATTGCCTTCTACGGCGACTTCACCACCGTCTTTGGCTTCTTCTTCCCGGGCTTTGGCCAGTTGTGCGCGTAATTCCAAAATCTCGTCGACAATGGCCTTTTCGCTGGCAAATTTCGCTTCCAGTTCGGCCAGCTTTTGATTGTCCTCGGCTATCTCGACCTTGAGTTCCTCAATGCGTTTTTCATCGATAATGCCGATTTCAATTTCGCGCTCCTGAGAGTTCAGTTCCTTTTCGCAAGCCTCAATTCGAACCTTGGTATCGGCAATCGCTGCCGGAGTTGTGCTCTGGCTGATCGCCACCCGGGCGCAAGCGGTATCCAGGAGGCTGACCGCCTTGTCGGGTAATTGCCGTGCTGGAATATATCTGGCCGACAATTGAACGGCTGCAACAATTGCCTCGTCGGAAATGCGCACCTGGTGGTGCTTTTCCATCGGCGCCAGAATGCCGCGCAGCATATAACAGCATTTTTCGATATCCGGTTCTTCAATTTCCACCGGCTGGAAGCGGCGGGTGAGTGCCGGGTCTTTCTCAATATGAAGCCGGTATTCGGCAAATGTGGTGGCAGCAATAGTCCGCAGGGTACCGCGGGCCAGCGCCGGTTTTAACAGATTGGCCGCATCACCGGTGCCCGATGCGCCACCGGCGCCAATAAGGGTGTGGGCTTCGTCAATAAACAGGATGATTTTTGTCGGTGACGCTTGCACTTCATCGATAACCGAACGCAATCGTTGTTCAAATTCCCCCTTCATCGATGCTCCGGCCTGCATCAGACCGATATCAAGCGCGCAAAGGCGAACGCCCTGCAGTTGTGGAGGCACATCACCGGATGCAAGCCGCTGGGCAAAGCCTTCGACTACCGCTGTTTTACCAACACCTGCCTCACCGGTCAGTATCGGATTGTTCTGGCGGCGGCGCATTAAAACATCAATAATCTGGCGAATTTCTTCATCGCGACCGACAATCGGGTCCATTTCGCCAGAGGCTGCATTTGCGGTCAGGTCTACCGAGAACCGGTCTAGTGCCGTGGTGCCGCGCGCGGCCTCGCCATCACCGCCAGCCGCACTTGGTGCAGCCAGACCGGAACCATCCATGGGACGAAGGTTATCCTCGTCGGAATTAGCCCAAATCTTGCCGCTTTCCGCCATCAACTGATCAATATCAATCTCGGAAAACAGCTTGGAAAGCTGGTTGAAAGACCGGCGCAATTCACGCGATTTGTAGGACGATGCCAGAATATGGCCACTGCGGATCTGGGTTTCGCCAAAAAACAGGGTCGCGTAGTGCCAACCACGATCAAGCATATCGGTTATCTGGGTGGAAATACCCGGCATTTCGGTTTCATTCTTCCTGAAGCCATCGACCAGTCTGGTGATTTCACCGAGCACTTTTGATCGGTCAATATTAAAGTGCTCGAGGGTGAGCGAGATGTCTGAGCGCTCGTTTTGAATCAGATGCAACATCCAGTGGGCCAGCTCAACATTTCTGTTGCCGGCACCTTTTGCCTGGCGCAAGGCTTTCATAAATGCGTCATATCCAACCCGGTTAAGTTTTCCGGTGACGGTCTCTAAACTGATATCACTCATAATATTTCCCCTTTAATTCGTCTTTGCCGTATTGCTTTTTTGCTGGTTTTCCCGCTGCTCCATCGGGTTGAACCGGGCATCGCTAAGATACTTGTCTTCCGGCGCATCCGGTTCGGGCGCCATCCAGGCCGTCCATCCCAATTCGCCTGAAACGCCCAATTGTGTCGCAGGGGCACACCGGGCAGGCAAAGAAAGCTGAACGTCAAATTCATACCGGTGACCGACGTAAAAAAATATCAGGTCCGTCAGGTTGTCTGAAATTTCGCCAGAAGGCAAAAACTTTCGATATTGCTCAAGATCGCGCGCCTTGATTGAAATTCTGATTTTTTCATTGATGCTGTACACATGGGCACCAAGAAACACGTTTTCGCCAAGCCCGTAGCCGCTGGAACCAAGGCTTGTCATGTCCGAGGCTTCGAACGACAGCCATGAACCGATGCGCTCCTCGACTTCGACATCAACGTTAAAAACCCCGCGGATCAGCTGCATCAAACGCGGGCCGCTTTTGATGTGCGATCCAACCAGCCCGGCAAAACCAAGTTTGGCGATATCATCAACGCTGTCGCGATCGAAAAAACTGTTTGTGCCTATGCCGGCGACCGATCCCACATAGGCATAAAACCGGTCCTGTTTGCGGCGGCCAAACTGGGCAATGGGGCGGGAATCGGCCCATGCCCGAAAAAACAGCTGGCGAAAGCGGGTGCCGAACAAATCCAGAAATCTCGAAAAAGACGGATCGTGGCGGGAGTTCCACTCATAGGCCTCGATTGTTTTGTCGAGAGGTAGCGCACCTTGCGGCCCCAGATAACCGAGGAATCTGGTATAGAGTTCGGGAATACTATCTTTTTTATCGACAAAATTCGAAATATTAGAAACCGGGAATTCCAGAAACGGATCCTGCATTATGTTGATAATTTCTTCGTTCAACACAGTGCTGTCGCCGATTCGCGGTTTATCTTTTGCAGCGCGTTCAAACTCTCGCAGCACCGCAAACAGGTCAAATTTCCACGGTTCTGCCTGTAACTCCTCGCGGTAGGTCATAACAGTTTCCCGGAGCCCGAACGCGCAGGCCAGCGTTTGACGATACCGCGTTGGGTCGATTCAATGACTGTCTCGGTGAAGCTGTTCATCGATGCATATTCAGCAAAAAACCGATCAAGCGCCGCACCGATCAAAAATATACCGGTACCCTCAAAGGCTTTTTCGTCAATTTTGACGGTGATTTCAATTCCGCGTGCTGCGTTAAATCCATTCTCCTGCTTGATTCTGCGAACAATCGAGCGACTGTTAATGCTCTCAATTCCGCGTATTCTGCGTTCGGTAACCACATCGGACAGGTCTGAGAAAATGGACAATAATTCCCTCAACCCTCCCGCCTTATCCTTGTCGTTGCGATCCAGCAGCCCAAGGTGATTAAGGCTCAGGAGATTGATCAGGTTCCACAATATGGTTCCAGAAGGCGCGCTGTCACGTTGCTTTTTTTCAAGATGCACCAGTGATTCCCGCGGCGATGTAGGCCCCGCCACACAACGCATCTCTATCGATGTATCGTTTGAAAGATAGAAATCAGCGCCGGCTTCACCAATTGGCAACTGGTCGGTCAAATGCCGGTTGCTCGCCATACATCGAACACTCAGTTCGCGTACCCGGTCATTGTCATCGAGTGATTCAGGTTCATGCAGCGACAAAAACAGTTCGGTGCCGGTATAGTTGCTTTGCACACCAAAGCGCCGTTCTTCCGTGGTTCTGCGCCGCGGAATTCTGCGGACAGAATAAAACAGCGCATCATCAATAGGCGTATTACCTGTTGGCAGGCTGTAAAGTGGAAATACCCTGATTTTCTCCTTGCTGCCGGGATAGTGGGCAAAAACATCAATGAGCTTGTGCGCCTCAAAATCCAGTGGTTTGCTGCGGTCCGGCAAAACATGGTGTTCGTGTTCGTTTTTTCTGACTGGAATTCGGCTGCAACTCATCTGGAAAAAATTGGAAGCAGGCGCGCTGTAAAGTGAAAATATTTCCGGTTTAACTACCGAGGCAAGTCGTGAAATTGCCGTATCAAACTCAATCAGGATATCAAAGGCGGGAGCATCAATCTTGTTCAAAACCTGATTAAGGTGATTGAGCTTGAAGCCCATAAACTTGTTTGGGAATGTAAAAAACTCCCGCAGGATTTCAAAGCCGGAAAAAATTCTGTCATCATTGTCAAACAGCTTTTCATCGGTTCCAAATCCGACCTGCTCCAATGTTTCTGGGTGGGTCATCAGAAATTTGGGATCACCAAATTCATCCAGATAGCGAACGGTAATTCGTTTCAGATTGGCGAACAGTTGTTCGTACAACATGACCATGTCACCGGTGGACCCCACAAGATATATCGGCATGGTGTCAATCTGGCATTCGCTTACCGGTGCAGGGTCGTTATCCTGGGGTTTCTTTTTTTT
>JALTNS010000198.1:0-226 GCA_027000565.1 Rhizobiaceae bacterium
GGAATAACGGGCTGAAATTGCAACCCGGAACAAGGTATTCACTTCTATTGAAATAATTTCCCGCTTGGCTTCACAAGAGCTCCAAAACAGGTCTAACCTGATGGTTTGGTTAAGGGAGGATTTTATGAAACACCTAACAACAAGAAATATTATTGCCGGTTTAGTGATGGGCAGCGCCTTGCTAGGCAATGCAAGCTGGGCCATTGCCAGCTCCATGCCTGTGGTA
>JALTNS010000198.1:236-5377 GCA_027000565.1 Rhizobiaceae bacterium
CGTTGGCAATTCGCGCGGATGCAATACAATTCGAAACTATGTTCAGAATTTTGGCGGAGCTAAAAAAACATCCAAAATGGTGATGACCGGCTGTGTCTATAATGGCGTTTTCAATTTTCCTGGTGCGGCCGAAGGCAGCGAATACAATGCTTCCGGTAAGTTTTTGAAGATGCTGAATGCCGGGGTTATCATTCCCGATGGGGTTGAGGTGACTACAATACGTTCGGATAAATTTGATCTCTACAACCAGCCAATGGGCGATTTTATCGGCATGGCCGGCAAACCGATCGGCGGAAAATTCACCGGACCCGAACTAAAGGGTGCCAATAACAACGTTCTTCCTGGTGTTGACCACCGCGAAACCGCGTTTTCACCGGCAGCTTTTGAGATCATGTATCAGGCGCTTATGGGCAAAAAACCAGCCACAACCGAGATCAAGCCGATGGAATCCATAATCCTTAATGGCAAGGTTTCAGGCTGGAAAAATGCCAGGCCCACTAATATTCCGCTGGTTGGCGCCACGGTTTCGGTTTTCAAAACTGACCCCGCAACCGGTGAAAGAACGGGAGAAGCTGTTCATCAACAAACGGTTGGCGAAAATGGCCAATGGGGGCCTTTTAAGGCGAACAGCGATGCATTTTACGAATTTGTGGTCAAGGCCGAAGGCCTTCCTATGACCCATATTTATCGTTCACCCTTTCCCCGCTCTTCGTCATTTGTCAATTTGCGGCTTTACCCGCTTGAAGGTGATGCATTGAAAGCAAAAACATCAATCGGCATGATGCGCCCACGCGGCTATTACGGTGCCCGTCAGGACAAAATCCAGTTTAACGGCAAGACTGCCAGCGGGCTGATTGATAATGATGTTCCAGCAAACTGGAAAGTATTTTCCAACTCCGACAATGTCGCCTCTGTAACCGGATCGTTTAATGGCGAAAAAATTACCGGTCGGACATGGCCAGCCAACGGTCATGCAGCATGGATTGAACTGACATACTAAATCAATGCACATCAAAGTTCCTGATTGCCGCGATAAACAAGGTTGACGGCAATCAGGTTTGTCGCGATATGGAACCATGTGCATCACCACAATCGGGCCGATATCACCTATTTTGGCGAACGAATATCATCATGCTTGGCATTTTAATTTCACTGTCACTGGTCTTTTCGGCGATTTCATTCAGCCTTGGCATCACCCTGCCGCTGGTACAGTTTGAAAAATTCTATTTTTTTTCAGAAACACCGTCATTGATTGAGCTGGTTCTTGGGTTGTGGAATGAGGGACGTCAGGTAATTGCCATACTGGTCGTATTATTTTCGATTATATTCCCGTTGTTGAAAATGCTGATCGTTTTTAACGCTGCCATCGATCAGGACTCACGACCATTTCCACGATGGTTGTCCTATCTCGCCAAATGGTCAATGATGGATGTGCTGCTTGTGGCACTGGTCATATTCGGAGCCAAAACCTCAGGCATTGCGACAGCCATTGCCCAGCCCGGCATCTGGTTTTATGCAGCTGCTGCAATATTGAGTGTTGTTGGTGCTGAACTGTTGCGGATGCGCAGTTCACGATAACAATGTGCTTGTCGGCGTGTGGGTAATGTCCACAGATTGACGAACCGGCGCCGGTTTTACCGAACAGCCCTCAGCAGAGTACTGATTGAGCTTGTTTCGCAGGGTACGACTTGAAATGCCCAGAATATCGGCCGCATAGGTACGGTTGCCGCCGCAATGGGTAAGTGTTTGTAGAATCATCGTGCGTTCCATGTCGCACAATCGCTGGCCCAGCCGCAGCGGTTTATTTTCATTGCCCAACCAATACGAAGTATCAGTTTCGCTGCCGGTCGACCGGCCTTTCAATTCACCATCATGGACTGAAGGTGTTTTTGCCGGCTGAACGATGGAAGGTAATGGTATGCCAAGAGCATCACACCCGGCAACGAGTTCGTCCGCATCAATTTCTGGACCGCAGACGACCAGATCGGCTACCAGGCCTGTGTCAAATCTTGCGATTGCCTGACGCGTGGTCGCAAAATGGCAAAAACTCGAATCAGGCCCGGACAAATCCGTAAACGGCCGCTCGCTAGAGCCGATGGTTGAGCGAAAATCGCCGACAAACGTAACCTGCATATTTTTGCCTTGTTCTGGTCCGGCGGATCTGGATTTGTAGTTCAATCCGGATCAACCGGGTAATTCCCCTGCTGAACAAAACCTTGAAGGATTATGGTAAACTGGCAGTTAATATTGTGCACAAATCAGGCTGGAATTTCAAAATCCAACGCAAAATGAGCCGCCGGATAGGCAGCCCAGTTATTTTTGAGAAATTTGTGAAGCAGCAATACCGGAATATTAGTGACGATATTGCTGAATTCTGGTGGTCCTGAGACCGGCAAGACCATGGCCATCAATCGATGCCTGCCAGGAAAGAAACTCTTCAACCGTCAATGTATATCGACTGCAGGCTTCTTCGAGGCTTAACAGCCCGCCTCGAACAGCAGCGACAACTTCCGCCTTTCGGCGAATGACCCATCGTTTGGTTGATGTTGGAGGAAGATCAGCTACGGTCAACGGGCTTCCATCGGGTCCAATTACATATTTTACGCGCGGACGCATTAGTTCGGTCATATTACACTCTACTCAATACACTACAAACAGACCTTGTTCTCCTCACTCTAACCAGAACGACTTAATAATTGACTAAACACCTCTCAACACTTCGGTAACACTTTTCGCCAGCTACAATGCCGCAAATAGCCACATCCGGGCGCAGGCAATTGCTCCGGCAGGGGCCAGTTATATTCCGCTAGAGCCGGTCATTTTTACATTGAAGCGGTCAGGCCGAGAAAAGCGGTGCGGTTCTGATGCATCGTTCCCCAATGGATGGGTTTAGCCCCAAACAAACGTTTGCAAAAACCAACCATGCTTTCCCGCAAAAAACGGACATGCACCGGCTGATTGGCGTTTTATCACGGGTTGGTGCTGTCTTCCGCGTGAGCCGCAGTTTCATCTGTCTCTTTGAGTTTCAGGGTTTTGGGACCGCCCTTGGCGACACCAACCATTGCCGGGCGCAATACTCGCTGGCCAATGATATAGCCATCCTGGATAACATCGACCACCGTATTATTGGGAACATCCGGATTTTGAACCTCAAACATTGCCTGATGAAAATTAGGATCAAATTTCTCGTTAATCGGCTGAAGTTTTTTTACACCGTTTTTTTCCAGCGCGTTGATCATTGAGCGTTCAGTCATCTCGACACCTTCAATCAGCGCCATCAATCCCTCATCACCAGCCGCCTTGGCCTCTTCCGGCACAGCATCAATGGCGCGCCGCAAATTATCACTGACATTCAACATTTCGCGGGCAAAATTTGCCGTTGAATAGGATTTGGCATCGGCCACATCTTTTGCAGTGCGACGGCGCAGATTTTCCATCTCGGCGACCGTGCGCAGCAACTTGTCCTTGTGGCTGTTATTTTCAGCCTGTAATTCCTCAATAATGCGATGCATTGCTTCGATCGGGTCTTCCTCACGCGGCTGATCTGCCTCAATGGCATCAAGCTCCGCCTGCTCTTCTTCCGCTAAACGTTCTTCTTCCGCTTGCAGGTCGTCAAACAATTCGTCTTCGTGACTACGATTACCGGGCATTTTTCATTCCATTTTCGGGAGTTTATTGCTGGCACGGATATCAGCTTTCGAGCCGTAAAAATCAAGTGCCAGATTAAAAGTTCTTATCGCCAATGTTCTCTCAGCCCAGAATCCGGCTGACAACCTGTGCGGTGTAGTCGACCATTGGAATAACTCTTGCATAGTTTAACCGGGTTGGTCCAATCACCCCGACAGCACCAATTATACGTTGATTGCTATCACGATAAGGGGCGACAACGACGGAAGATCCCGAAAGCGAAAACAGTTTGTTCTCCGAGCCGATAAAAATTCGTACCCCTTCCCCTTCTTCGGTCAGGTCGAGTAATTGCATCAACCCCTGTTTGGATTCCAGCTCATCAAATAATTGCCGCAGGCGCTCAAGATCGGCATCCGAGCTCATTTCGCCCAACAGATTTGCGCGACCTCTAACAATGAGCTGCAATGGCTGGCTGGTCGAAGCGCCGGCCCATGTGGCAAGCCCCTGGTCAACCAGTGATTTGGCGAGGTCGTCCAGTTCCTGCTTGGCCTGAATGTGATGTTTTTCTATCTCTGCACGCGCTTCACCGAGGGTACGCCCCGAAATATGGGCATTTAGAAAGTTCGATGCTTCGCGCAAGCTGGGTGTGGTCATCCCGACTGGCAAATCGACAATCCGGTTTTCAACCGAACCGCTGTCACCAACCATTACAACCAGTGCTTTGGTCGGCTCAAGGCGAACAAACTCGATGTGTTTTAACCGCTCATCTTTTTTGCCGGTGATGACCATGCCGGCACCCATTGACAGGCCGGATAGCATTTTGCTTGCCTCAGTCAACACTTTGTCCACAGACTGGCCGGGGGTTACCGCATTGACTTTGTTTTCAATATTAATGCGCTCTTCGGTTGTCAGATCGCCGATTTCCATAAATCCGTCGACAAAATAGCGTAAACCAAGTTCGGTTGGCATCCGCCCGGCGCTGGTATGGGGTGCATAAATCAAACCCAGTTGTTCGAGATCGGACATAACATTGCGCACCGATGCGGGAGACAGGGTGATCGACAACTGTTTTGACAAATTACGCGACCCCAAGGGCTCGCCTCTGGCTATATAGGATTCAACAATCCTGCGGAAGATATCCTGCGATCGTTCATCCAATGAATTTAATTCATCCATACCTGTCGACTTCAATTGGTGGTTTTGTCTGCCCAATATAGTTGAGCAGGCCATTCTGACAATACAATGACGCGCAAAGATGTGATTTGGTGTTTGCACCAGCGCCTTTGTCTGGCTAAAAGCGGCAAACGTTTTACAAAATGACAGGAGAGCCGAATGCGGCCATCAAAACGCAACAACGACGAAATGCGTGCAGTCACCCTTGAACGCGGCTATTCCAAACATGCGGAAGGCTCATGCCTGATCAAATTTGGCGATACCCATGTGCTGTGCACCGCAAGCCTTGAAGAGCGGGTACCACCCTGGTTGCGTGGTGGCGGCAAAGGCTGGGTAACAGC
>JALTNS010000199.1 GCA_027000565.1 Rhizobiaceae bacterium
TTGTTTTGTATGAAGAAAAGGAAATATTAACCGTTTGCTAACCTGGTAACAAAACGTAAGAAAGCGTGATTTGGTTGCAGCTGCGACCGGTATTATTGTAGGGATGATTGTGGCGGCAATATGGGCTGTAACTGGTCGCTGAACTAAAGATAACTGCAACTAATGCAGCGTGTAACTGTACTGGGGTGGGGTGAATATGGGAATGAACTTGCTGGGCTATCAGGCAACTTTAAACAACAGAATTGATCTTTCAGGTGTAGGTGTTCACAGCGGCGTTCCGGTTTCAATATCGTTGCTGCCAGCTGACCCAAACACCGGTGTTGTGTTCCAGCGCACCGACGTTGGCCAGCCGGACGGATTTGATATTCCGGCAATGGTACGCTCGGTCGGTGCCACAGATTTGTGTACTGTCCTTGGCGATCCGGCCGGAATTAATGTTGCAACTGTTGAACATTTGATGGCCGCATTGCGGGCGCTGGACGTCGACAATGTAATTGTCGAAATTGATGGCCCTGAAGTTCCGGTTATGGATGGCAGTTCCGAAGTATTTGTTGATGCCATCGATCAGGTGGGATTGACCAGGCAGGCGGTTCGCCGCCGTTACATCCGTGTTAAAAAGCCGATCCGTGTTGATATGGGTGCATCCTGGGGTGAATTTGTTCCCCATGAGGGCATTCGTTACGAAGTTGAAATTGATTTCGATGTGGACGTGATTGGCCGTCAGAAATTTGCCAGCGATATTACCGCTGATATATTCCGCAAAGAATTGTCCCGGGCCCGCACATTCGGCTTTATGAAGGATGTTGAACGTCTTTGGGCAGCCGGGTATGCGCTTGGTTCAAGCCTTGATAATTCGGTTGTCATTGGTGATGACAATAAAATTATCAATCCGGAAGGTCTGCGGTTTGTTGATGAATTTGTTCGCCACAAAACCCTTGATGCAATTGGTGATCTGGCTCTTGCGGGAGCACCGATTCTTGGTTGCTTTAAGTCCTATCGCGGTGGTCACAAATTGAATGCCCTTGCTTTGCGCACACTGTTGTCCGATGCAAGCGCCTTTGAAGTTGTTGAATCACCTGCCAAAAGGGAACATGCGGTCCACGCCGAACTGGTTGCAGTTCATGCCCCAATGTTTGCGGCTGAAACACTCTGATTGGTCCAATTCTGTTTCTGCGGGTTTTTGAATCTATCCATATTGCAACAAAACTTCATGCGGATAGATTGCAACATTAACGATTTGCCTTAAAATTGCGGCAATCATTTATCATTGCGATGGTCAATTGTTCGCAAGTGGTATATTAGAGGGCCACAGGATTGTCGGTCAGGCAAATTTTGGCGTTGGGAACTTCCAAATCGGTTGGTTGCATTGGGTATGGATATGGTACAGAATTTTTCGAAAGCCGGTGAAATTGCGGGTACTTCCTCGCCGGTATCATTTGCTAAAATAGCCCGGATTGCAGTAATTGGTGCTGGTCTGTTTTTGGCTTCCTGTGCTTCTAAAAGCGGAAGCACCACCAATGAGTTTATTGATAATACAGAGCCTGCTGACAAACTTTACAATGAAGCGCTTGCCAATATCGATGCCGGGCGCTCCGATGAAGCCCTGAAAAAATTCAAGGAAGTTGACAAGCAGCACCCTTATTCAAATTATGCCCGTAAGGCGATGGTGATGTCGGCATATTTGAGCTATCGGCGTGGCCAATATGCTGACGCGGTGAGCCAGGGCAAGCGGTTTGTTGCCCTGCACCCGGGTGACGAAGATGCCGCTTACGCGCAATATATTGTCGGCATGTCCTATTTTCGCCAGATCCCTGATGTGACGCGTGATCAAAAATCGACAAGGCGCGCCATCCTTGCGATGAACGAGGTTGTCGAGCGTTATCCTGATAGTGTCTATGTTGAGGATGCCCAGACTAAAATTCGCATCGCGCGTGATCAACTGGCTGGCAAAGACATGCAGATCGGGCGCTATTATCAGGAGCGTGAAGAACACCTGGCTGCGATTAACCGGTTCAAAAGGGTTGTTGAAAATTACGCGACCACCCGTCATGTGGAAGAAGCGCTGGCGCGGTTGACCGAGTCTTACTACGCTCTTGGTCTGGTATCTGAAGCCCAATCTGCGGCAGCTGTACTGGGTCACAACTTCCCGGATAGCCAGTGGTACAAGGATTCCTACAAGCTGTTGCAAGCCGGTGGCTTGAAACCCAGGGAAAACAAGGGTTCGTGGTTGTCCAATGTCAGTAAACTGATCACCGGATAGGAATCCTCTCACAACACGGTTGAATATGCTGACGGCCCTTTCCATTCGAAACATTGTTTTGATTGAAAAACTGGACGTGGATTTCGGCTGCGGACTTTCCGCCCTGACCGGTGAAACAGGGGCGGGTAAATCAATTTTACTGGACGCATTGTCGCTGGCACTTGGCAGCCGGGGTGATGGTAATCTTGTGCGCGGCGGCCAGTCAAAGGGCCAGGTCAGCGCAGTCTTTGATGTGGCGCTCGATCACCCGGTTCGCCAGTTCTTGCAGGATAACGGCCTATCCGGTGGTGATGACGAGCAAATATTCCTTCGCAGAATACAGAATGCCGACGGCAAAACCCGCGCATTCATCAATGATAACCCGACAAGTGCGGGCATTCTGCGAAAACTCGGTAATCTGCTGGTGGAAATTCATGGCCAGCATGATGATAGGGCATTGGTCGAACCTTCTGAACATCGCAAACTGCTCGATGCATTTGGCGGGCTTGAGGCGGATGTGGCGACTGTCAGCACCGCGTACAAAAAATGGCGCGAGGCCGATGGCGAGTTGCAGCGGCTTACGGCAAAAATCGAGGCAGCAGCGCGGGAAGCCGATTATCTGCGCGCTTCTGTTGAAGAATTGACCATTCTCGGCCCGCTTGAGGGCGAAGAAAACGAGTTGGCAGACAAGCGTTCTGCAATGATGAAATCGGAAAAAATTGCCGGTGATATGGATGATGCCCGAGATGTTCTATCGGGCACCGCATCGCCGGTTCCAATCATCGCCAACACGCTGAAGCGACTCGAACGCAAAGCCGAAGAAGCGCCAGGCCTGCTGGAAGAAACAATTGAACATCTAGGCACTGCGCTTGATGCATTGTCAGAAGCGCAAATGGCAATTGAAACTGCCTTGCGTAACGCGGAATTTGACCCCGATGTGCTGGAGCAGACAGAAGAGCGGTTGTTTGCCCTGCGTGCTGCATCGCGCAAATATGGTGTGCCAGTGGAAAACCTGGCGTCGTTTGCGCAAGGTATGAAAAAAGATCTCGATGATCTTGATGCGGGAGGGGAAAAGCTTGCAGCACTTACAGCAGATGTTGCCGAATATCGAAAGCAACTAGAAACCCTGGTGCTCGATTTATCGGCCAAGCGAAAAGAGGTCGCAAAAAACCTGTGTCAAAGTGTTATGGCGGAGCTTCCGGCACTGAAACTTGAGCAGGCTGAATTTATCGTCGAAATGTCTGGCGATCTTGAAAACCTTACGGCAGAAGGCATCGACAATATCCAGTATTGGGTGAGGACAAATCCCGGCAGCCGGGCAGGGCCGATGATGAAAGTTGCATCCGGTGGCGAATTATCGCGGTTTCTGCTTGCCTTGAAAGTGGTGCTGGCCGACCGTGGCTCTGCGCCCACCTTGGTATTTGATGAAATTGACACCGGAGTGGGTGGCGCGGTGGCGGACGCTATCGGGCGCAGGCTTTCACTTTTAAGCAAAAAAGTTCAGGTGCTCAGTGTCACCCATGCCCCCCAGGTCGCAGCACGGGCGGATAATCATCTGCTGATTGCCAAGGGGCAGGATCAACAAAACAGCGGTGTTACGACCACATTGACAGCAATCAAAAACGATGTGCGGCTGGAAGAAGTGGCGCGCATGCTGGCCGGTGCGGAGATTACCGATGAAGCACGCGCTGCTGCGCAAAAACTGATGATGCAGGGCGGTTGACATTATGCTGTAATAACGGCCAGCGATTCCGCCAGAGATTTTAAGTTGAAAGCCGATATTCATGCCCGCCCAATCCGTTCCTGTTGAAAACCTCACCGAAGCCCAGGCCGAGATTGAGCTTGAAGTGCTGGCGGGCAAGATTGAGGACGCCAACAGGGCCTATTACCGCGATGATGCGCCAACCATCAGTGACGCGGAATATGACGCCCTGTGGCAGCGCAATCAGGCGATAGAAGCGCGTTTTCCCAGACTGAAACGCGACGACAGCCCAAGCAACCGGGTGGGCAGCGCACCGCAGGCAAAATTTGAGAAAATTGCCCATAAGGTGCCAATGTTATCGCTGGACAATGCATTCAGCGACGAGGATGTGGCAGATTTTGTCGCCCGTGTTCGGCGATTCCTTAAAATTTCGGATGATCAGTCAGTTGCATTCACCGCTGAACCCAAGATCGACGGGTTGTCGCTGTCGCTGCGTTATGAGAACGGCAGGCTGGTTTCCGCCGCCACAAGGGGCGATGGTGCCGTGGGCGAAAATGTCACCCTCAATGCGCTGACCATCAGGGATATCCCGGACGAACTGGCCGGCAGTGGCCATCCTGAAATTGTCGAGGTGCGCGGTGAGGTCTTTCTTGGTCATGCGGATTTTGCAGCCCTTAATGCGCGTATGGAAAAGGAAGGCAAGCCGACCTATGTGAACCCGCGCAACACAGCGGCTGGTTCGCTGCGTCAGCTTGATGCCAATATCACTGCCGAACGGCCTTTACGGTTTTTTGCCTATGCCTGGGGTGAGATGAGCAAGCTTCCCGCGAATACCCAGATGGGCATGGTTGAGGCGTTTGCGCAATGGGGCTTTCAGATCAATCCGTTGATGCAGTGTTTTGAAACTGTTGAGGGTTTGGTTGCCCACTATCACCACATTGAGGCCGGTCGCTCGACGCTCGGTTATGATATTGATGGGGTGGTTTACAAGGTCAATGATTTGGCCTTGCAACAGCGGCTTGGTTTTGTCTCGCGCAGCCCGCGCTGGGCGATTGCGCACAAGTTTCCGGCGGAAACGGCTATTACCAAACTGCTCGATATCGATATTCAGGTCGGGCGCACCGGCGCGCTCAGCCCGGTTGCGCGGTTGGAACCGGTAACAGTTGGCGGGGTGGTCGTCTCCAACGCGACGCTGCACAATGAGGACTATATCAAGGGGATTGGTTCGGATGGTTCGCCGATCCGCGAGGGCCGCGATCTGCGCCCCGGTGATACAGTGACCATCTATCGTGCTGGTGATGTTATTCCCAAGGTTCTGGATGTGGATATTTCCAAACGCCCGGCAGATTCAAAACCCTATGAATTTCCGACCCGCTGCCCCTATTGCGACAGCCACGCGGTGCGTGAAATCAACGCCAAAATGGGACGTGAAGAC
>JALTNS010000200.1 GCA_027000565.1 Rhizobiaceae bacterium
CTTATCCGACGGAAGCGCGGGAAGGTCGATATGTGTATTATTTGCAAGGACGTCATGCATCGGCGTTTTTTGTGTCCCTGCTTGATATTCAGTATATGTTCAGCGATGGGGAGATGGAGCGACGTTTAGCGGCTGCGCCTCCGCAAAAACCGTTTTCCAAAGAAGCGCTGTGTGGTTCGAATTCACCAGATATATTTGTGGTCTTGAGCGAAACACAGGCAGACCCGGCGAAATTTCCGCAGCTTGAAAACGGCAAGGAAATAGGTCAGCGGATGGCCGAAGCCAATGGCCCTTTGCAACCGCTCAATGTGGAAACCTTTGGCGGTGGCACGTGGATTACCAACCTGTCGTTTTTGACCGGGCTACCGGCGACGGAATTTGGTTGGCGCAGCCCCTATTTAACAATTGAGCTTGAAGGCAAGGTGCGTGGCGCACTGCCGGAGTTGCTGTCCAAATGCGGTTATCGCACTGTCGCAATTATGCCGTTTGAACAGAGCTTCGTGAATGAGGGGCCATTCCTTTCCTCCATCGGCTTTGAAGAGGTCTATGACAAAGAGGCAATTGGTGCATCGGACTATCGCATGCGCGATACATTTTATTATTCCGCGGCTGAAAAAATTATTGCCGACAAAAAAGAGGGTGACAACCGGCCGCTGTTTTTACTGATTCAGACGATGTACCCGCATTCCCCTTACGAAAAACGCCGCGATCCGGAGATTGTTTTAAAAGGCGAGCCGTTTAACGATGATCCGCAAATTGCCGAATATTTGCGTCGCATGCTGATTGCCAGACAGGATTTGGCCGGTTTTCTGGACAAGCGGCGAAAACAGCTTGGCAGCCGCGGTGCGGTATTCATGGATTTTGGCGATCACCAGTCGTTTTCAACCAAACCGCTTGTCGAAGCGGTTGCCGGCGATGATGCCATGAGCAAACCCGGCTCGTTGCCTTATCAGACATTCTATACAATGCGCTATGTCAAACCTGATGGTGAGCAGGTAATGAAAGATCAAAAACCTGTAGATATTGCTTTTCTTGGTTCGAGACTGCTCCAGTTTGCCGGTCTTCCGACCAGCGAAATGTGGAGCGATATTGCCCGCCTTGATGCGCTATGCGAAGGCAAGATGTTTACCTGTGCCAATAAACAGCAGGTGATTAATCACCTGCGACGACGCATCGATTCAGGGGTGCTGGATATCAAGATTGCCGAGCGGTAGCACACTCAATTATCCCAAATTTCCGTCATAGGCCTGCTCATACATTTTCACGCAGTCCGCGATTTCCAGTTTGACCGGGTTGCCGGATGCGGTTGGATCAACCACCGCCATTTCGGCCAGCCGCTGGAACTGGTTGTTGCCTGCACCAATTTCCTTGATGGTGTGAGGGATGCCGAGTTCTTCGCGGGATTTCAAAACCCAGTCCATGAAACCGGAAAAGTTTCCCTTGATGCCAAGCCAGTGGGTCAGCCGCTCGATCTTGTCCTCGATTGCCGGGCGATTGTGGGCCAGCATGTAGGGCATGAAAACCGCATTGGTCAGGCCGTGCGGGGTGTGATAAATCGCGCCGACCGGGTGGGAAAGCGAATGAATGCCGCCAAGACCTTTTTGAAAGGCAACTGCACCCATGGCGGCCGCCGAAAGCATATGTCCGCGGGCTTCAATATCACTGCCATCTTTATAGGCGCGCGGCAAAAACTCCTTGACCAGCCGCATGCCTTCAACCGCAATACCTTCCGACATCGGATGATAGGAAGGAGCACAATAGGCTTCAAGGCAATGGATAAAGGCATCCATGCCGGTGCCGGCAGTGAAGTTTGGCGGCAGGCCGACGGTTAGCTCCGCGTCACAGATCACCACTTTTGGCAACATTTTCGGGTGAAAAATGACCTTTTTGGTTTCGGTCTCCTCGTTGGTAATAACGCCTGCGCGACCTACTTCCGAACCGGTGCCTGCGGTGGTTGGAACCGCAACAATGGGTGCGATACCATCCGGGTTGGCGCGGGTCCACCAGTCGCCAATATCTTCAAAGTCCCACATCGGGCGGGTTTGGCCGAGCATAAAGGCGATGGTTTTTGCTGCATCAAGAGCGGAGCCACCGCCAAATGCAACCACCCCATCGTGCTCTCCCTGTTTCATAACCTTTAGGCCAGCTTCGACATTACCGGCAGTCGGATTCGGCTGCACATCGGAAAAGACAGCAACTTCAAGCCCGTTATTTGCAAGTACATCAAGAGCGGTTTTTGTGATTGGCAGATCAACAATGCCCGGATCGGTGACAAACAGCGGGTTGTTGATACCGGCAGACTTGCAGGCATCGCCAAGTTCAGAAATTCGGCCGGCGCCAAAGCGAATCTCGGTCGGGTAAGACCAGTTTGCAGTAATCGACATAAATTGCTCCGATGGGTGTGAGGATCGTGGTCCTAGCTGGTTTTTGTTCTTAGATGAAAACTTTTGGGTCGGGTCAGACTTTCATAACCAACACTTGAAAGCGTGCACCCGCGACCGGTGTTTTTAACGCCGGTCCAGGCAAGAGCCGGATCGAGATAATCGCAACGGTTCATGAACAAAGTGCCGGTTTCAATACGCTCGCCGATCGCTTCTGCCGCATCAACGTCTTCAGTCCAGATGGCGGCTGTGAGACCAAGATCGGAATCGTTCATCAGTTTTACCGCCTCATCGTCATTGGCGACCTTCATGATGCCAACCACCGGGCCAAAACTTTCAGTGCGCATGACCGACATGGAGTGGTCGACACCCGTCAACACCTGAGGCGCCAGATAGGTCGATCCGGGTTTGCTTAGCGGAAAATCAGCCGCATTAACATGGGCTGTGGCACCCGCGGCAATTGCCTCATCAATCTGGCTGCGGACAAAATCTGCGGCTTGCGGTTTGATCATCGGCCCCAAAGTGGTGGCCTCATCAAGTGGATTGCCAAGTACGTAAGAACCGGCAACCTTGGCAATGCCTTCGACAAACTCATCGTAGACGTCTTCGTGAGCATAGATGCGTTCAATGCCACAGCAGGATTGACCGGAATTGAAAAATACCCCATCGGCAAGATTCTCGATTGCATGTTCGAGATTGCAGTCGGCACGCACATAAGCGGGGTCTTTGCCGCCAAGTTCAAGGCCGACCGGGATGAAATTGCCAACGGCCAGTTCTTCCATTGTTCGCCCGGCATTAACCGAACCGGTAAAACAGACCATATCAACAGATCCGCCACTGATAAGATCGGCAGTTTGTTGATGATCCATCACGATGTTCTGAAATACGCCCTCCGGCAATCCAGCGGCATCAAAGGCTTTCTGGAACCGGTCGCCAACCAGCAATGTGTGGGAAGCGTGTTTCAATATGACCACATTTCCGGCCATAAGGGCGGGAATAACCGAGTTGACGGTTGTCAGATAAGGAAAATTCCACGGTGCAATTGTCAACACAAGCCCCAGCGGTTCACGGCGAATATAGCGCTTGAAACCCTCTTTTTCACCCGGATCGATATCCGCCAGCTTTTCAGCCGCAATATCGATCATGTACCGGGCACGTTCTTCGAGTCCGGCAATTTCGCCGGCCCCATAACGCACAGGCCGCCCCATCTGCCAGGCGAGTTCCGGTGCAATTTCAGCAGACATCGCCAGCATCGCATCGACAGCGGCATTGCAATATTCGGCCCGCTCGGCAACGCTTAGCGCCTTCCATGCCGGTTGAGCTGCACGGGCTGCAGAAACTTTGTCCTTGATTTCGGTCGTTGTTGCGATCGGGTGCTCGCCATAAGTTGAACCATCCACAGGGGATATGCATTTGATTAGTCGTGCCAAATCCGGATCCTTTTTGAAGAGCAGGTGAATATGATGATTTCGGGTGTGTATTCGGCCTGCGGAGTATGGCAGTGATATTGACCATTGTGATAGAATTTTCAATGATTAATTTGCGACAAAATCAGGCGTTTTATAGATGGTGCATTCACCGCTGCTCACCTTTGAATTGAAGTTCGCTGAACGGCTTGATTTCAGTGAATATTTGCAGGCAATTTTCGATTGCCAAACTAAAAATTTATGAGTCTTACGGAGGCG
The DNA here is from genome assembly GCA_027000565.1 of Rhizobiaceae bacterium. Classification (GTDB taxonomy): domain Bacteria; phylum Pseudomonadota; class Alphaproteobacteria; order Rhizobiales; family Rhizobiaceae; genus SZUA-100. The sequence goes on from JALTNS010000200.1 coordinate 4,067, forward strand.
TCATGGCAATCGAAACAACATGTATTGGTGCCTATCCCAAGCCGGACTATGTGCCGATTATCGACTGGTTTCAGCAGAAGGGCGGCCTGACCGCCTCTGGTGGTGATGTCACCCGGCAGGCCAGCAAGGTTATCGCGCAGGAGGCCGAAAAGAACGAGGAACTTTTTGCCAAGGCGACGAAAGCCGCCATTGATGATCAGGTGACAGCCGGGATCGATGTTCCCACAGACGGCGAGCAGCGGCGTGAAAACTACATTCATTATCACTGCCGCCATCTCAACGGATTTGATTTTGAAAACCTTACAAAAAGAGTATTGCGCGATGGCGCTTATGAGGCGGAATTGCCAACGATTTCGGGCAATGTGCTTCCAAAAGGCAATCATTTTCTTGATCATGACTTTCAGGTTGCCCAAAGTTTTACGGACCGACCGGTGAAAATTACCGTGCCCGGACCGACCACAATCATGGATACGACAGCCAACGAATACTATGCGGATGAACAAAAACTGGCCTTTGATCTGGCTGACGCGCTCAATTTTGAAATTCGCGCGCTGGCAGACGCGGGGTGCCATTATATTCAGGTCGATGAGCCGGTATTTGCGCGCAACGTGCAACGGGCGCTTGATTATGGGGTTGAATGTCTCGACCGGTGCTTTTTCAAAGTTCCCGATGAAGTGACGCGGGTCATGCATATGTGCTGTGGGTATCCAGAAAAGCTTGATGATGCTGATTATAAAAAGGCTGAGCCATCAAGCTACTTTGATCTTGCAGATGCGGTGGATCGCTCAACCGTCAATCAGGTTTCGCTAGAAGATGCCCACCGCCATAACGATCTGAAACTGCTTGAAAAATTCGAAAAAACATCAGTCATTTTCGGTGCTGTGGCGATTGCAGACAGCCATGTGGAAAGCGTCGAGGAAATAAGAGACCGCTTGCTTGCCGCGCTTCAGCACATTGATAAAAACCGACTTCTTGCAGCGCCGGATTGCGGGCTTGCCATTTTGGGCCGTAAACTGGCAATGATCAAATTGCGCAATCTTTGCAAGGCTGCAGCCCTGATATGATTTGAATACTTTTTTCGAAACTCGAAAAAAGCGAAAATTCGATGATACCCACCGTTCCAGGGGAGACAGGGTTCATCTGGACCCTAATCTCATGAAGTTCTGGACTCAACTTGCGTTGCATTTGGACTTATAAAATAGGCACCTGCCGAATAGTGAATTGCAAATAGGATCATTTGGTGAAAAGATAGAATTCTGCATCATCCAACGGGCAAAATGTCTTGAAGGGGAGTTGTAAAACGAACG
>JALTNS010000201.1 GCA_027000565.1 Rhizobiaceae bacterium
CTGATATTTCAACCGATGATGTGGCTGAAATGACCGTACCACAGGACCGGATTTATGCCTGGAACGGCAGCGAAGGTGAGTGGATTTGAACGCCCTATCGCAAACTTGAAAGATTGGTGATCAGCACCGACTTCACCCGGCTGACTTCTTCAGCAACCAGCTTGGCTTTTTCCGCATCTTCAGCACAACACATGCGGGCAACATCGGCACAGCGTTGACGTTCCTGAACCAATGCATTGATGATCGCCTGCTCAATCGCATCGGTAACTTCTTTGGGATGGTCAGATGTTGAATGGCCAAGAATTTGCTGAACTTCTTTCGCTGTCGATTCTGCTCGCTCGCGTAGGTTTTTTGACATTTGTTCCCCGATCCCCGTTGATTTTAGCGGTCATTCAGCAATTTGTGCCGATTTTGGTGAGGCTACTAAATATTCCTGCCATTGGAAAGCGGGATATTGATAATGATTCAACTGAGATAAAGGCTGTATCCATAGCCAACTATCATTGATCCGGTTAAGGCAAGCGCGAGATACCAGAAAAATACCGGTTTCTTTACCAATGCAATTACCGCAATTGCAGCAGGAATAGACGTGACCCCGCCGGCAGTCATAAAGGCCAGACCGGCTGCCGGGCTCATGCCAAGATCAATGAGACCGGAAATCAACGGCACAGCGGCAAAGCCGTTCATATAGGCAGGAACGCCAATTACGGTTGCCAATGGTATGGCAAAGTTTTGCTCCCCGCCCAAAAGCGATGCGACGGTTTCAGCCGGAATATAGGCGACCATCAGGCTTTCCAGCAAAAATGCGATGACCATCCACTTGCCGAGAAACTTTATAACCGACCAGAATTCGTTGAAGAAAATAGTGCGGCGTGGTTTTTCCCGCCAGAATTTCCAGACGATATTGGATTCAAGTTTTGTTGGTCCACAACTGTTGCCGCAACCGGTGTTGGATACGCCGGGTTTTAAGGGAGCCGAAAACCATCCCGCCCGTTGCATGATTAATGTTGCAAAACCACCAAACAGGCCAAAGAAAATAGCAGCGGAAGTTTTGGCAATGGCAAACTCCAACCCAAGCGGCCCTAAAGTCAATAAAAACATTTCAGGGTCCATGATCGGGGATGCCAGCCAGAACGCCATAACCGGTGCCAGTGGTACCCCCATGGCTAAAAGTGATGCAATCAGCGGAATAACGCCACATGAACAAAACGGTGAAAGCGCGCCGAATATCGCGGCAACAAAAATCATGCGAACCGGATCGCCAGAAAATACCAGCGCAATGGAAGTGTCCAGCCCGGTTGCCTTGGTCCAGGCCGCGATACCCACGGCCAGTGCAAAATAGGGCGCAATCGAAATCAACGCAGTGACGGTGAAATCAACCGAGGAAAGCGCCTGCGTGGCATTGAGCGCAAAACCTGCAGCCAGTCCGATAAGGATTGTTGCCCACACCTTGTCTATGTTGCGCAGGCGCGAAACCAGCGGCATTGGAGAATAGGCTATATCACTCATGGTTGGCTTCTTTCGTGGTTGTCTCCAGCAGGCAGCAGTTTTGGGTCAAAAATCCGATAACCATGTCCATTGCCGAATAGTCTGCGCGGCAAATCAAACTGCGGCTTTTGCGTTCCTGATGCACCAGCCCGGCACTGACCAGCCTGGCAATATGATGGGAAAGGGTGGATGCCGGAACTTTAAGCTGCTTCTGGATCAGGCCCACAGGCATGCCCGAATGGCCCGCCTGCACAAGTAGCTGAAAAACCTCAAGTCGGGTTTCGTTGCCAAGTGCTTCCAGTCTGGCGGCTGTTTTCAATAATTGTCGATTTTTTTCCATGCCTGCAATATAACGGTGAACCAGAATTTTGCAACTATATTTCTAGAATAATCGAAATATAGTGATAACCAACTGTTATTATTGGCTTAAAGTCGAAGTTCGATATGAATTTTGGTATAGTATGTTTGGGTTTATGCTCGTAAGTCGCCCGCAGCGGCGGGTTGATCACGGCCCAACGCTTCAAAGATGCTGGCAACAATGCCTTGGCGGTCAAGCCCTGCATTGGCGTACATAACATCAGGTTTCGACTGGTCGACATAGCTGTCTGGCATCACCAGGGTTCGCACTTTCAGGCTGTGATTGGCGGTACCGTCCATCAGTCCGTTGGTGAGCAAAAAATGCAGCACATGGCTGGCAAACCCGCCAATCGCACCTTCCTCAATGGTCAGCAGCACCTCGTGATTGAGCGCCAGTTGGCGAATGAGGTCTTCATCAAGTGGCTTGGCAAACCGGGCATCGGCTACAGTGGTTGAAAGGCCGAAGGATTCAAGTTCATCGGCTGCTGAAAGGCATTCCTGCAATCGGGTGCCAAAAGAAAGCAACGCTATTTTCGTGCCCTCACGCAAAATTCGTCCGCGCCCGATATCGAGAAACTGGCCGCGTTCCGGCAATTCAATACCAATGCCTTCACCCCGAGGATACCGAAAAGAAATAGGCCCTTCATCATAGTCGGCTGCCGTGCGCACCATATGAACAAGTTCCGCTTCATCGCTTGCTGCCATAACCACAAAGCCCGGCAATGTTGCGAGGAAGGTCGTATCAAACGAGCCGGCATGGGTTGGCCCGTCGGAGCCAACGAAACCCGCACGGTCAATCGGAAACCGCACCGGCAGGTTCTGGATCGAAACATCATGCACCACCTGATCGTATCCGCGCTGCAGGAAGGTCGAGTAGATTGCGGCAAACGGCTTTAGCCCTTCGCTTGCAAGCCCGGCTGCAAAGGTAACCGCATGCTGTTCGGCAATGCCCACATCAAATACTCGATCCGGAAATACCTCGCCAAACAGGTCCAGTCCGGTACCATCAGGCATTGCCGCGGTTATGCCGACAATATTTGGGTCAATTTCGGCTTCCTGTATCAGTGCCCTGGCAAATGTCCGCGTATAGGATGGCGCGTTTGGAATAGTGCGTTCCATCTCGCCGGAAATAACATTGAACCGCGGTGATACCGCATGATACTTGTTGCTCGAGTTTTCAGCTGGTTCGTAGCCCTTGCCTTTCTCGGTGACCACATGAACAAGAATGGGGCCATCTTCGGCATCACGCACATTGCGTAAAACCGGTAACAAATGTTCAAGATTGTGACCATCGATCGGGCCGACATAATAAAATCCAAGTTCCTCGAACATGGTACCGCCAGTCCAGAATCCGCGGGCATATTCTTCAGTTTTTTTGGCCTTGTCGTAGAAAAATTTAGGTAGTTTCTGCGTTAGCTGTTTGGCAGTTTCGCGCAGCGAACGATAGGTGCGCCCTGATACCAGGCGGGCCAGATAGGCACTCATCGCACCGGTTGGCGGGGCAATCGACATATCATTGTCGTTGAGGATGACAATCAGTCGGGCATCGAGCGCCCCGGCATTGTTCATCGCCTCGTAGGCCATGCCCGCCGACATTGCCCCATCGCCAATCACGGCAATTACATTTTTGCTCTCCCCCTTCATCGCAGCGGCTTGCGCCATGCCAAGACCGGCGGAAATCGAAGTGGATGAATGGGCCGCGCCAAACGGATCATATTCACTTTCCGCGCGTTTGGTGAAACCGGAAAGGCCATTTTCCTGCCGTAATGTGCGAATGCGGTCGCGCCTGCCGGTAATGATCTTGTGCGGATAACATTGATGGCCAACGTCCCAGATCAACCGGTCATCCGGGGTGTTGAAAGTATGATGAATGGCAATCGTCAATTCTACCACGCCCAGTCCGGCACCCAGGTGGCCACCTGTAACCGATACCGCGTCGATCATTTCAGCGCGTACTTCGCTTGCCAAAACCGGTAACTGATCGTCACTCAGCTTACGCAATTCTTCCGGCAATTCTATCTGGTCAAGCAAAGGGGTTGACGGTCTTGTCACAATATTCTTTCCAAAATTATTCGATCACCGCGCAATGTCCGCAGTTTGTTAAAAAATGGGGCCAAATCAAGTTGGGTGTCAAAGTTATAACACCGACAGATTGTGGTGTAGTCTCCGGGTTATTGCGGGTCAAGCGGCTCGCTGCCTTTGGCCGAACCATCAGCACCAACGCGGATTTTTTCAACTTTGGCTTCAGCCGCGCCAAGCAGTTTTTCACAGTGATTTTTTAATGCTTCCCCGCGTTCATAGATCTCAATGGATTTTTCCAGTGCCACGTCACCTTGTTCAAGCGCTGCAACAATGGTTTCCAATTCGGCCAGCGATTGCTCGTATGACAGACTGGCGATATCAGCTTTATCCGGTTGTGATGACATTTGTAACCTTTCGCACCTGCTGGGCCATAATATTACCCGCTCATCAGCCGCTTTACATGAGCAGAAGTCGATTGGGCAAGACCAACCAAATCATATCCCCCTTCGAGTAGACTTACCAGCCGCCCGTTGCATGAATGTGCGGCCAGTTCCATCACCCGTGCGGTGGCCCAGTCGAAATCATCCTCGACCAGATTTATCTGGGCCAAGGGGTCGCGGTAATGGGCATCAAATCCGGCAGAAATCAAAACAAGATCAGGGCAGAAAGCCTCGACTGCCGGCAATATCCGGGTTTTGAATGCTTCACGGAAACTGTCACCTCCGGTATTGGCCAAAAGCGGTGCATTGAAAATATTACCAACACCTTCTTCTGTTTTTGCACCGGTGCCGGGAAATAGCGGCATTTGGTGGGTTGAGGCGTAAAGCACACTTTCATCGTCGAAAAAAATATCCTGCGTGCCATTACCATGGTGCACATCCCAATCGATAATTGCCACTCGTTCAGCGCCATGCGCCCGTTGGGCATGGCGGGCAGCAACGGCCACATTGTTGATCAGGCAAAACCCCATCGCAGTGGTTTTTTCCGCATGGTGACCGGGCGGTCGGACGGCGACAAAACAATTGTCAGCATTGCCATCAAATACCGCATCAACGGCAGCGTTGGCGGCCCCCACGGCCAACCCGACACACTCCCATGTTTTCGGGCTCATCGATGTTTCGGTATCAAGCCGGTTAATACCTTCTGCCGGGCTTTCTGCAGCCAGGGCATCAACAAACCCCTGCGGATGAGCATAAAGAAAGGTTGCAGGATCAGCGGTCGGTGCAACCCGACGATCCAGCGCTCCAAAGGCATCATCATCAAGGGCTTTTGAGATCGCCCGCAACCGTTCCGGTCGCTCCGGGTGTCCCGGTGGGGTAAGATGTTCAACAAACAGATCGTGGGTAAAATATGCGGTCGTCAAAATACCTTCACCTTTTTGGGTATTTTGACGAGTGCCAGGGGCGAATGTCAATCATTGAGTGGTGATTGCGCCCAATTGTCCACCGGGCAACAGTGTACCGCCACCCGAACTTAAATCCCGGGTGGCGGTCACAA
>JALTNS010000202.1:0-4446 GCA_027000565.1 Rhizobiaceae bacterium
GTTGTCGATTTCAAAAAATCGACTGCATTTCCGGTTAGCGGTTATGTTTTAAGCATGTTATGCGATGAGGATGTCGATCTTGGTCACTATCGGGAGTTGTTCGATCGGTCAGACGATATTTATCCCGCCCGATATGCCAAGTTGATTAATGCGAGCCTGAAACGCCTGGCGAAAGTCAAAACGACCGAAGAGGGGACCTGGAACCGGGAGGAAATGGCCTATTACGATGCCGATGTTGCTACCCCGGAATTGCGGGCCGCGTTTTTGAAGCAGATTGAAACTGTTCCTTTGTGGCACATTTATCTGGAGCGTGGTAAACATCTGGTCGACAAAGCGAATTTTAACAAGGATTCCTCTGTACTTGAAGTTGGTTGTGGAAACTCACGATCAATGGCATGGCTGGCGCGGCCAAGGGATATCGGATTGGAATATGTCGGCATTGACATCTCCTGGAAGCGGATGATTTTGGCACGTGCAGTGTTGCCGGAAGGCGATTTGGTTCAGGCCAGCGCACTTCGCCTGCCATTTGCAGATGGCGCGTTTACCCACACAGTGGCATTTAGTTCGTTGCACCATTTGCCGGATCACAAAGCCGGGATTGTAGATTCCCTGCGTGTATTGCAAAACAATGGGCAGATGTTAGTCCACGAACCCATCAAAAAGAAACCGATTTTACCGGAGGGTAAGTTTAACCGGCTTCGCAATTTCATCAGTGAGTATGAACATTCAGAACACGATAGTGAAATTGATGTTAAGATGGTCCATAATCTGATCAAAGAACGAGATGATCTGGAGATGCATCACGAGCACTACAATGTTTCGATTGTCAGAAAACTTCTGATTACCTGGCCAATGTCACGGTTGCCGTTCAAATCCAGCAAAGCCTGGTGGCGGGTCATTATTTCTCTTGATCGGGTTTTTGTTCGACTGTTTTGCCAAAACCATAATTCCTTTGGGCCCGGTGCTGTATTCTGGGTTCTTGGTAAATCTGGCAAAGCAGGGTCACAATAGGGAAGCCGGGCTTGAACAGAGCAGCGCTTATAAATAACAGAATTTCACCTGTGCGGGCTAAATCCGAGCCCGGCTGGAAGCTATTTTTATTTTTGTTCGCGATAAAGCCGGTGGTTGATCTGCTTTGGGATTTCAGACTGCTATCTTTCGGTGGCATATATTTAAATCCACCAAGACTGGTGGCGATCTTGCTGCTGCCAATATTGATTACGCTTCTCGCAAACAGCAAAAACCGCAATATCAAAGGCCGTAACCTGATAGTGCTGTTCCTGTTTCTGCAGCTGGCAACTATCTGGGTGAACGTGGCGTTTGGGCCGTTATCGGCGGGATATGCGATCAACATACTGTTCCGCGGTTTCGATGCCTATTTGTTGTATATGTTGTTTGCCAAATACTGGACCGGTCGGGAAAAGGTTTACCAGTTTTTCACCGTGGTATGGCTGTCGATCCTGGTGGTAAACCTGTTTTCGGTGGCGGTATATTTTTCCGGCGGGTATAATGTCAGCATTACCGGAGGCATCACCCGGTTTGCCGGTCTTTATAATAGCGCTGCAGGGCCTGCATATAACGGGGTGTTTGCGCTTATCTTCGCCGTTGTCATCACCGGGATGTCAAATAAATCTATCGGTTTGTCACCTCTTCGGTATGAGAAAATATTGTTCATTGTAACGATAGCAGCAAGTTTGTTTCTGGTGTTCACCTCCGTGACAAAAAGCGCGGTACTTATGTTGGCGATATTCTCCATCATGTGGTGGGGGGTTCATAAAAGACAATTCTATTTTCTGATACCTGCCTTTATTTTGGTCGGGTATTCAGTGTTTGGTGAAGGGTCTGTTTTTCAGCAAAGATTTGGCAATGAAATTGAAGTATTTGTTGCAGGAAATTACAGTGATGAAGCTTTGGCGGCCCTGGGGACCGGGCGATATTCAACCTGGTTGCGAGTACTCGAGGCGTTTAGGGAATTTTCGCCGATGGAAAAAATGTTTGGCGTCGGCAGAAGTTATGGCGCACACAACAACTATCTCGCCTATTTAATGATGTTCGGGTTTGCAGGTTTGACAACGTTCTTTCTGATCTTGGTGACATTTTATACCAGCATAAGCAGGCAATATAGAAAACTAAGATTGCCCGAATTCATGTTGGCCAAAACACTATTGGTGATATTCATGGCTCAGGCTATGACGGGTCATCCCTTTTTATGGTCAACATCGTTGTGGTATTTAATGATCGCTATGAGTCTGGTTAATGTGAAGGTTGGCGGGCCTGCTTTTGTAAATAGAAATTTGCCTTCAGGATGAATATGCATATTCCTAGAATTAGCCTTGAACCATCGCAAATCAGGAAATCTCAGTAATGAAAAGTAGCTTGCCGGTAACCTTGCTGGGTATTGCCTTCAGCGCATTCCTGCTGTGGTTCGTGTTTCGCTCCACAGACTGGCCGGCGGTCTGGCAGGCGATTGTAACGGTTGACTGGTGGTGGTTAATCGTTGGTGTTGCCGTGGTTATTGCGAGCATGTTTACAAGGGTTTTGCGTTGGCGCTATATCGTATCGGCTGATCAACCGGTCGCATTTTCCACGTTGTTTGACGCAACCCAGATCGGCATTATGGGCAATTATGTTTTGCCCGGTAGGGTAGGCGAGTTGATACGGGCCGCTGCTTTAAGCCGGATGGCGCGGATGCCGATAACCAAATCCGTGGCCTTTGTTGCACTTGACAGGCTGACCGACCTCTTTGCGTTGTTAGTGGTGTTGATCATATCTGTGCTCACGTTCACTCCGAAAGGTGATATTGTTTTACCGCCTGAAATCTACGCAACGCCTATTCCCGGCAGTATTATAATTTCACTGGCGTGGGGCACCGCGGCTTTGTCGCTCGTATTATTGATCATACTGGTTTTGATATTCCTCAATCAGCAATTGTTTCGTAAAATAAGTAACGCGATATTATCACTATTATCGAACAGGATTGCACGCAAGGTAAGTGCGATGATCCGGAATTTTTCCCACGGACTTCACATTTTTCGTCGCCGGGGTGATTTGTTCTGGTCGCTGGCCTATTCATTGGTCACCTGGGCGCTCATGGTTTACTCAAATGTCTTTGTGTTTATGGCGTTCGGTATTGATGGGCCGTGGAACCTGTTTTTTGTGCTCACGGCTTTTTTGGCGGTGGCAGTATCCGTTCCCGGTGCGCCTGGATTCGTCGGGCAGTTCCATTTTGCGGTAACGGTCACCATCGTAGCGATGCTGCCTGACACTGACTTGAACATCGCCAAGGCCATGGCTATAGTTGCGCACTTGCTGGTCTTTATTCCGGTTGTATTGGTGGGAATTTACAGTTTGATAAACAGCAGGTCAGCGCTTCTATATCGAACAGCTACAAAAGAAGAAACCTCAAGCTCTGCAATGTAAACATCACTCCCAGGAAGGAGTTTGATTGTTATATATTGCTTTTGAAAATTTGTTATCGGGTTCGGTGTTGGCCGACGAATATGGAGAAATTTGAGTGAAAATTCTGATTACGGGTGCGGCTGGATTTATCGGATCGCATCTTGTTGAAAAATGCGTCGCGGATGGTCACGAGGTAAAGGCGTTCATTCATTATAATTCGAATGGTAGTTGGGGCTGGCTGGAAAACTCGCCTGTGCGCCATGAAATCGAAGTGATTGCCGGTGATGTTCGCGACTATGATGCGGTGGAAGCCGCAACGGATGCCGTTGACACGGTGTTTCATCTCGCTGCCCTGATTGGCATTCCATATTCTTATGTGTCGCCGCTGGCCTATATTCGTACCAATATCGAGGGCACCTATAATGTGTTGCAAGCTGCGCGAAAACATGAAACGCCACAGGTTCTGGTAACATCAACCAGTGAAACCTATGGCTCTGCGCAATATGTGCCGATTGATGAAAATCACCCGTCGGTGGGCCAGTCCCCCTATGCGGCAACAAAAATCGCTGCTGATCAGCTGGCATTGAGCTATCAGCGCTCTTTTGGCATGGCGGTTAAAGTTGTGCGCCCGTTCAACACTTACGGTCCAAGGCAATCTGCGCGGGCGATCATCCCAACGGTGTTGTCGCAAATTCTGTCCGGCAAACGGCAAATCAAGGTTGGCAGTATTGATCCAACGCGTGATCTCACATTCGTAAAAGATATCGCGGCCGGGTTTCTGGCCATCAGTTCGGTGGACGAATTTATCGGCGAAGCGACCAATATCGGCACCGGCAAGGAAATCTCAATTGGCAATCTTATTCAATTGATTGGCGAAGAATGCGGTGTCGAGATTGAAGTTCAAACGGATCAAAAACGCATCCGCCCCAAAGACAGCGAAGTCGAACGGTTGTGTTGCAATGCTGCCAAGCTTTCGGCCCATTCAAACTGGCAGCCTCAATATGATTTGAGGGCGGGTATCAGGGAAACCGCTGAATGGTTGAGGGA
>JALTNS010000202.1:4456-5332 GCA_027000565.1 Rhizobiaceae bacterium
AAAAATTACAAGCCGGATCAATATTCCGTATGATTATGTTTTCTCCCCGTGTGATATGATCGCAAACCTGTGCAATTTGGCACTGCTTCGCAGCGGATAAATGTCCTTAAGGGTTGTGATTGGACACTGAATTTAGTACCCGAGACTATTCACAGACAGTTTTGACGCAAATGCCCGAACACTGCTGGAACAATAATCTGGTTTTATCGGGAATGAGGGAACACATGGCACGCGACAAGCAATTGACAGCGGTTATTCTTGCGGGCGGGAAGGGGACCAGGTTGCGCCCCTATACGGTCAGCCTGCCAAAACCGCTGATGCCGATCGGCGAACACCCGATCATCGAGATCGTGATCATTCAACTGCGTCAGGCAGGCATTTCCCGTATTGTTATTGCTGTTGGCTATCTTGAATCGCTTCTTAAGGCCTATCTTGGCGACGGTAGCCGGTTTGGCGTTGAGATTTCCTACTCAAGCGAAACCGAACCTTTGGGCACTGCCGGGCCGTTGAACCTTTTGAAAGATCAGTTGAACGATACATTTCTATTTATGAATGGGGATGTTTTTACGGACATTGACTTCTCAAAATTGCTCGATCAGCACCTTGATAGCGAAAGTGTCGCAACCGTTGGCCTTTCAACCCGAAAGGTGGATATCGATTTTGGCGTGGTTGAACAGGATGCTAACGGCAATTTCAGCAAGTGGAAAGAAAAGCCCAGCCTGGAATATGATGTGAGCATGGGCATTTATGTTCTGGAACCCAAGGCGCTTACCTTTTTGCCCGATGGTTTTGTTAATATTCCCGATCTGATTGTGGAATTGAGCGCCAGGGGTGAAACAGTCAAAGGCTATCGGCACGATGGTTATTGGCTGGATA
>JALTNS010000203.1 GCA_027000565.1 Rhizobiaceae bacterium
GTATCTATGGAGAGGCATCGCCTGACGATGTGAAAGAACTGGTTGAAGAAGGGGTGCAAATTGCCCCGCTGCCAATTGTGCCGGAGGATGCAAATTAGGCATTATTTGGAACGCTCGGCCAAAATCATGTAATTGACATCCATGTCGCGTGAATAGTTCCAGCGGTCGAGCAGCGGATTATAAAATACTCCGGTCTGGTCAATCACACTCATTCCGGCGGCATTTATGGGGTTTTCAAGTTCTGATGGCCTGACCAGTTTTTCGTAATTGTGGGTGCCTTTTGGCAACCAGCGCAAAACGTTTTCCGCCATGAAAATCGCCAGTGCTTGCGCCTTGAAGGTGCGATTGATAGTGGCGACAAACATTAGCCCGCCCGGACGCACCATTTTGCAGCATTCGTCCATGAACAGATTGACATCACTCACATGTTCCACCACCTCCATGTTCAACACCACATCAAATGTTTCACCGGCATCGGCAAGCGCCTCTGCTGTGGTAGCGCGGTAGTCAATATCAAGCGCCGACTGAGCGGCATGAATTTTCGCAACCTCGATATTTACTTCAGAAGCATCGGCACCGACAACGTCCGCTCCCATGCGTGCCATCGGTTCACACAAAAGGCCACCGCCACAGCCGATATCAAGAATCCGCAGCCCTTTTAATGCATTGTGATCCTTTATATCGCGATCAAACCGGGCACAGATTTTTTCCTTGATATAGGCCAGCCGCACCGGATTGAATTTGTGCAACGGACGAAATTTTCCGGTTGGGCTCCACCATTCTGCGGCCATTGCCGAAAAGCGGTCAATCTCGGACTGGTCGATGGTTGTTCCGGTCGTTTGTTGCGCATCTGCTGACATGTTGCGGCCTGACATTTTAGTGGATTGTGAACAGCAAAAAATTGCATTCCTGATAAATCAGCCTGGTTGTCATGAATGTCAAGCACTGGCTGCCTTGCAGCATTCATCGTTATTCTGTAAGGAGCAGCCAAATTGTTGCCAACATCGCGGTCGCCGGTGTTGGCTGTTCCTTTCCCGGTGAAACAATCCATGTCCCGTCTCGTCATGAAATTTGGTGGAACTTCGGTCGCCAATCTTGATTTGATCCGCAATGTGGCAGCCCATGTTAAACGGGAGGCTGATGCCGGCCATCAGGTCGCGGTTGCGGTCTCGGCAATGGCAGGCAAAACCAATGAACTGGTGGACTGGGTTCAGACTATGCCGCAGATCGCCGGACAAAATGCACCGTTTTTTGATGCAAGAGAATATGATACAGTGGTTGCATCGGGCGAACAGGTAACCGCGGGGTTGCTGGCAATTGCACTTCAGTCGATGGGTGTCGAGGCACGGTCCTGGTTAGGTTGGCAAATACCGGTTCGAACCAATGGTATTCATGGCTCGGCCCGTATTGAAGAAATTGATGGTAGCGAGATCATCAACCGAATGGGTCGTGGTCAGGTTGCTGTGGTTGCAGGCTTTCAGGGCGTTGGGCCCGATAACCGAATAGCCACTTTGGGGCGCGGAGGCTCAGATACCAGCGCTGTTGGGCTTGCGGCGGCGATCAAAGCTGACCGTTGCGATATCTATACGGACGTTGACGGGGTTTATACCACCGATCCGCGGATTGAACCCAAAGCACGCAGACTTTCGCGTATTTCGTTTGAAGAAATGCTGGAAATGGCGTCTTTAGGTGCAAAGGTTTTACAAGTGCGGTCGGTTGAACTGGCCAAGGTTCACGGGGTTCGAATATTTGTTCGCTCAAGTTTTGACGACCCGCAATTAATTGATTCAAGCCCCGGCAGCACGCCTCCCGGCACCCTTATTTGTGATGAGGACGAGATAGTGGAACAACAGGTTGTAACCGGCATTGCCTATGCCAAGGATGAAGCACAAATTTCCCTGCGACGGGTTTCTGACAAGCCGGGCGTGGCGGCGGCGGTATTTGGACCCCTGGCTGAAGCTAATGTGAATGTTGACATGATCGTTCAAAATGTTTCGGAAGATGGTTCCGTTACCGACATGACCTTTACCGTGCCTGATGGTGATCTGGAAAAAGCCGCCTCAGTACTTGAACAGGCCCGGGATGAAATCGGTTTTGAGGTGCTGCAAAGTGATCCCGGCATGGTGAAAGTGTCGGTGATCGGGGTTGGCATGCGTAGCCACGCCGGTGTTGCCTCTACTGCGTTTAAATCGCTTTCCGAACATGGTGTGAATATTCGTGCCATCACCACATCGGAGATCAAGATTTCAATTTTGATTGATGCAGCCTATGCCGAACTTGCCGTGCGGGCTTTGCATTCTGTCTACGGTCTCGATAAAGAGTAGCGAGAATTCTTGCCGCTGTCACAAGATGACAACAATGATCCGATAGGCGATGCAAATTGCCACCTGTCTGGATGACCCCAAGGGGATATAAAATGCGAAGCCCGGCAACGGGTCCAAGGGTATTGCTTAAACGTCTTCGCGATGTGATGGCAGAACAATTGGGTCCACAGCAAAGACTTGACATGATTGTGCAAAGCATCGCTTCCAATATGGTGGCGGAGGTTTGTTCGGTCTATGTGTTGCGTGCTGACAATGTGCTGGAATTGTTTGCCACTGAAGGTCTTAATCCAGACGCAGTTCATCAGTCATCGCTGAAATTCGGCCAGGGACTTGTCGGACGCATTGCGGCAACCGCAAGGCCAATCAATATTGCAGATGCCAAGGAACACCCATCATTTGCCTATCTGCCGGAAACAGGCGAAGAACATTATACTTCGTTTCTGGGGGTGCCAATGTTGCGCTCGGGCCGCTCGCTTGGTGTTTTGGTGGTGCAAAATAAAGTGGCCAGACAATACCATGAAGAAGAAGTCGAGGCACTTGAAACCTCGGCGATGATCATCGCCGAACTGGTTGCAGCAGGCGGGCTGGAAGGGCTGAACGAACGCGGGATTGGTCTCGATCTTTCCAAATCCGTGACATTGAAGGGGGTTCCGCTTTCCGATGGAATAGGCAGTGGCGAGGTGGTTTTGCATGAACCGCGTGTGGTTGTCACCAATCTGTTTAATGAAAACACTGAGCTTGAAATTGATCGCTTGCGCCAGGCACTGTCAGCGCTGCGGATTTCGATTGACGATATGCTTTCACGGGGCGATGTGGCGCGGGATGGTGAACACCGCGATGTGCTCGAAGCCTACCGGATGTTTGCCAACGACCGTGGCTGGGTCCGGCGTATGGAAGAAGCCATCCTTAATGGCCTGACCGCAGAAGCCGCGGTTGAAAAAGTTCAAAATGATAATTCAGCGCGGATGATGCGTCAGTCTGATCCTTATTTGCGCGAACGTTTGCATGATTTTGACGATCTGGCACGCAGATTGTTGCGGCAGTTGATGGGTAAACCGCAGGCAGCACTCGGCAAGGAAATGCCGAAAAATGCGATCATTGTGGCGCGCAATATGGGCGCTGCTGAATTGCTCGACTACGACCGCGATTGCCTGCGCGGTCTTGTGCTTGAAGAAGCAACACCCACCAGCCACGTTGTAATTGTTGCCCGGGCCATCGGAATTGCAGTTGTGGGTCAGGTGCAGGGTGTGGTGGCGTTAGCTGAAAATACCGATTCAATTGTCGTGGATGGTGATGAGGGTGTTGTATATTTGCGCCCGCCTGCCGATGTCGCCACTGCTTATGCGGAAAAAGAGGTTTTTCGTAACACCCAAAAGGCGCATTATTCCTCACTTCGCGATGTCCCGGCAGTATCGCGTGATGGCATTGGTATTGAACTGATGCTCAATGTCGGGCTTGCTGCAGACCTGCCACAATTGAGCGAAACCGGAGCCAGCGGCATTGGCCTGTTTCGTACCGAGTTGCAGTTTATGGTATCAGCAACATTGCCCCGACTGGACGAACAAGAGAGTTTTTATCGCAACGTGCTGGATGAGGCAGGCGCCAAGCCGGTAATTTTTCGCACGCTGGATATCGGTGGCGACAAGGTATTGCCCTATATGCAGCAAATTGCGGAAGAAAATCCCGCACTTGGCTGGCGAGCAATCCGGCTGGCCCTCGATCGTCCGGGATTAATGCGGATTCAATTGCGGGCATTGTTGCGTGCTGCCGGTGGCCGAACGTTAAGCATCATGTTGCCGATGGTGACTGAAGTGCGTGAAGTGGTGCAGGTGCGTGCGATGATTGAAAAAGAAAAAAACCTGCTTGCGGGTTTTGGCCATCAATTGCCGACCACATTGCGCCTTGGCGCAATGATCGAAGTGCCGGCATTGTTCTGGCAAATGGATGAACTGATGGAAGTTGTGGACTTTGTCTCGATAGGCACCAATGACCTGTTTCAGTTCATGACTGCGAGTGACCGGGGCAATACGCAGATGGCCAATCGTTATGATAGTCTTTCAAGACCATTTATGCGGGCTTTACTGGATGTGGCAGAAGCTGGAAAACGCAATAATACCAGCGTTAATCTATGTGGTGAAATTGCAGGCAGACCGCTGGCAGCCATGGGGTTGATGGCGCTGGGCTATCGTTCGCTTTCGATGTCGCCATCGGCCATTGGCCCGGTTAAATCGATGTTGCTGGCGCTGAATATCGAACGCCTTTCAAAGCGGGTATTGAGTCAGCTAAAGGAACCGTCGACCGGTCAGACCATGCGTGAATTGCTAAGCGATTTTGCGGATGAATACGGAATTCCCTATTAGTTTTTGCATCCGCAGCCTGAAATTTTCCATTTGTCGATTTAGAATTGAATACCATGCTCCCTGTTGAAAAAATTAATCAATTGCTTGCCCGTCACAGCGATATAGAAACCCAGATGACGACCAATCCGGATCCGGAAACCTATGTGAAACTGGCGTCGGAGTTTTCTGACCTTGCCCCGGTTGTCGAAAAAATTCGCGAAATGCAGGCAATCCAACAGGATCTGGACGGGCTGAATGAAATGCTGGCAGACAGCGACACAGACGCTGAAATGCGCCAGATGGCAGAGGAAGAAAAGCCGGAACTGGTGGAAAAAATTGCGCAATTGCAGTCAGAATTGCAATTGCTGTTATTGCCAAAAGACAAGGCCGACGACAAGAGTGCCATTCTTGAGGTGCGGGCCGGAACCGGTGGATCGGAAGCCGCTCTTTTTGCCGGCGATCTGTTTCGCATGTATCAACGCCACGCGGAAAACAAGGGCTGGAAAGTAGAAGTGCTTTCTGCCAGCGAAGGCGAAGTTGGCGGTTACAAGGAAATTGTTGCATCGATCAAGGGCAAGGGCGTTTTTGCGCGGCTCAAGTTTGAATCCGGTGTGCACCGGGTGCAGCGGGTTCCAGAAACCGAATCCGGTGGCCGTGTTCACACC
>JALTNS010000204.1:0-13962 GCA_027000565.1 Rhizobiaceae bacterium
CAACACGGGGGTTGAGCCGCATATCGATAGATTGTTCTCCGATGTCCACTTTGCCGGCACCGTCCATACGCACCAGCGGTCCAATCAACTTGATATCATTGGTGGTTGCGACGCCCTTGTCGATTATAAATGACAGGCCAAGGGCGGTGAATGTGGTTTTATCGCTGGCATTCTCTTTAAATCCACTGGTCAGAACGGAGGCCAGGTTATTGTAGATTTTGGCAATATCGATGCCGCGTATGGCACCATTTGAAAATGTTGCACCGGCTGCGCCGGCCAGAGATTTTGACAGCGTACGCGTGGTGTTGCCAGCACCATTGACTTTGAGGTTGGCGGTCATTTTTCCTTCCAGCCTGTCAAATTCAGCTGCATCACGGAACAGGGGCAGGGCTTCGATGTCGGACAGTTTTGCATCAATTGCAATTGCCGATGTGTCGCTTGAGCCATCCGCGTTAATGTCGGCAAATATCGATCCGCCATAAAACGGGGTTTGTGGCAGTTTGAACCGGGCAATGCCATTTTTGATAACAAGCGTTGTATTTACCGGGCCAGCCATGACCTTGCCATAACCCAGTTTGTTGGCGCTTAAGGTGATATTGGCATCAAAACTTTTTAGCGGAGAAAGATCAATCGGCGTGTCGCCTGAGCTGGTGGTTTGGGAGGTGTTGCCGCCGGAATCTGCCTTTGCCGTCCCGCCACCGGTTAGCGCTGCGATGTCCAGTACGTCAAATGCGAGGGTGGTGATTATGTTTGGTTTGCCTTTTAAACCAAATGAACCACGGCCACGTGCGGTGATACCGTTGAGAGATATCCTGGCACTGTCGAAGGCAAACTTATTTGTATCCAGTGCAATCGTGCTTGAATAGGAAAATGCCTTCAAGCCGTTATTGGCCCCTTGTCCCAGCCAGGCCAGCAACTGATCAAGCGAACGTGTCGACACCTTGGCATTGCCGACCAATGAGCCGTTGAGATTGACGGTACCGGAATAATCTGCGGAGATTTTTGCAGAATCAAGCGAGGCGGTTACCGGTCCGCCACCGTTGATTATAAACGAGTGCGGAGAAACCAGAGCGTTCAATTGAACTGCCTCGCCATTCCAGTTCATCCTTGCTTTGATATCGATGGGCTTTTGAACATGCTTGATATTAGCTTCAACGTTGATGCGTGAAATTTTAGCCGCGTTGGGACCGAGACTGGCAAGTTCGGGAACATTGAGAGCACCGTTGGTAAGGCTGACCGTGCCAGCAATATTAAAACTGCTCTTGATAGTTGCCGGGTCAAGCCCGCTGAACGCATAACCGATATTCAGCCCCAGTGCACCGGAAAGCGGGCTGTCCACATTGGCAAGTTTCGCAAGACTGGCAATAGCCAGCGATGTTGCTGAAATACTACCCTGAGCACCTGGGACTTCGCTATTAAGGTTTGCGGCAATCTGAGCCGCTATTGCACCATTGGCGATTGATGCATTGCCGAGGCTGGCGGTGAAATTGCCATCCTTGAGTCGGGCTTTAAGGTCAATGTTTTTAACCTCCGCTCCGTCCAGCGCAAAACGGCCAATTTTAATCCGAATATCCGCATCCATTTGCAATAGCGGGCCAATATCGGGGGCAGGGCCGTTTGTTGCGGGTGTTGCGGGTTGATTTTGCGGCGCTTTTTCAGAGCCAGTGATCTTTTCAATGATGCCCAAATCAACATTCTGCGCTTCAATACTCAAGTTGGCATAGGGTCGCTTTTCCGGTCGATATAAAACATCAAGACGCAGGGGTTGTCCAAGACTGGTCAGCAATCCGTCTGAAATCTGGTATGATCCATCTTCGGCAAGCAATATATCTCCGCTGATTGTCAAATCCGCTAGCGCTGGATGCGGCGGTGGTGACATTTTCAGTTCCACGCCAAGCCGCGCCGGCTGGCGTTTGAGGATCGGGCGAAGGGCGGCAAGTTTGACGGTTGTGGCAATCTTCTGACCGTCCTGATCGGCACTCAAGGTCAATTTTATCTCACCATCGAGGCTGGGCGCCAGCAAGATCATGTCGATGTCACTGATTGTGCTTTGGCTGCCATCGCCGGAACGGGATATCAGCTTGCCGTTGCTTATTTGAAACCGGTTGAGCGAAAGGCGCTCCAGCAATTCGACGGCGGCTGCAAACGGGTCGCTGTTGTCGGGGCTTTCTGAATTACTTTCGGCCTCGACATTCTGCTGGTTGGCTTTTTTGGACGAGTCAAGAATGATTTCGGGTTGATTGAGGCTCAGTCCGGTAATTTCCAGATTACCGGAAAGAACGGACGCAATTTTTACTCCGGCAACAATTTTTGCAACGGATGCCGATAAATCGCCTTCAGGTGTGGCAAAACTGACCTGTTTGGCGACCAGCCCGAGATCGGGAAATATAGAAAAACTGACCGGCCCGCCAAGATTGATATTCATGCCGCTGATGTCTGAAACCCGCGCAGAAAACTGCTCCCGCGCCGCATCTGACGACAATACTATTGGCAAGGTAAATACCGCGCCGACGAGCAGTAGAATAATGACCAACAGCCCAATGAATAACTTTTTCATCCACATGACCCAACAAGTGATTATGCCCCGATTCGATAAGTATCAGATTCGTTTGATTTCGCGAAATTACAAAAAGAACGATCGGGAAGGATGCTGATGTGGGTCCAAATGGCCGGTTAGTTGAGGTTTGTATTTTTATTCGCCAAAAATTTCTTTCGGCACCTGATAATCGGGCCGCGAGATACTTATAATCAAGTGGTGGAAAAAATATCGAATTGAACAAACTTTGACGTTTACGGAAACGTCAAAGTTTGTTAGTAATGCAATAGAAATCAATCCCCCTGTGCGGAGACCTCCCATGCCGACCTATCACGCGCCCACACAAGACTCACTTTTTGTCCTCAATAATGTCCTTGGCCTGGAACGATATAACAATCTGCCGGGTTTTGCTGATGCAACACCTGACATGATTGAAGCTATCATGAGCGAGGCAGCGAAATTTTCTGAAGAAGTGCTGCAACCGCTCAACCGGGTTGGCGATATTGAGGGTTGTACCCGCCACGAAGACGGGTCGGTTTCCACACCCACAGGGTTCAAGCAGGCCTATGATGCCTATACCGAAGCAGGCTGGGGTACATTGCCATTTGATCCCGAATTTGGTGGCCAGGGTCTGCCAGCGACTTTAGCAACCGCGGTCAGCGAATTTGTCACCGGCGCCAATATGTCATTTGGCATGTATCCAGGACTCACTGCCGGAGCCGCCGCCGCACTGTTTGCTCACGCTTCACAGGAACAAAAAGAAAAATACCTGCCTAACATGATTTCCGGCAAGTGGACCGGCACCATGAACCTGACTGAACCCCATTGCGGCACCGATCTTGGACTGTTGCGCACCAAAGCCGTGCCACAGGATGATGGTTCCTATAAAATTTCCGGGCAGAAAATATTCATTTCAGCTGGCGAGCATGATCTGGCTGAAAACATCATTCATCTGGTAATAGCCCGCATAGAAGGTGCGCCGGATGGCACAAAGGGAATTTCGCTTTTTGTGGTACCAAGAAATGTCATCAACGATGATGATACATCAGGTGCACGAAATGGTGTCACCTGCGGTTCGATTGAAGAAAAGATGGGTCTGCATGGCAATTCTACCTGTGTGTTGAATTTCGACGATGCCACTGGCTGGCTGGTGGGCGTTGAAAACAAGGGCCTGAAGGCCATGTTCACGATGATGAACGAAGCGCGGTTGGGCGTTGGCATGCAAGGCCTGGCGGTATCGGAAGTCGCCTATCAAAATGCCGTTGATTACGCCAAAGAGCGCCTGCAGGGCCGGTCTATTTCCGGCGTCAAGGCACCGGACAAAAAAGCCGACCCGATTATTGTTCATCCGGATATTCGCCGGATTTTGATGACCATCCGTTCAATCAATGAAGCATCGCGAGCGCTGATCTTGTGGACCGCGCTGAGAGGCGACATCAACCGCAGGTCGGAAAATGAAGAAGAGCGCGAACGCGCTGAAGATGCGATGAGCCTGCTGACCCCGGTGATCAAGGGCGTTATCACTGACAAGGGTTTTGAAAACACGGTGATGGCGCAGCAAGTCTATGGTGGTCATGGTTATATTGCCGAATGGGGCATGGAACAGTTTGTTCGTGATGCCCGCATTGCGATGATTTATGAGGGTACCAACGGTATTCAGGCGCTTGATCTGGTTGGACGCAAACTTGGCCTTAATGGCGGGCGCGCAGTTCAGGCGTTTTTCAAGGAAGTTGGCAAATTCATCTCCGCCAATAAAGATGATGAAAAAATGGCGCCCTATACCAAGCCACTGTCGAAAGGTTTGACCGATTTGCAATCGGCGACCATGTGGCTGATGCAAAATGCGATGCAGAAACCCGACAATGCCGGTGCGGCATCAACCGATTACATGCATTTGTTTGGCCTTGTTGCCATGGGTTATATGTGGGGATTGATGGTCAAATCAGCGCTTGAATCCATTGAGGCCGGCTCCGGCGATGAGGTGTTCATGCAACGCAAGCTGGTTACTGGCAAATATTTTATGGAGCGGGTAATGCCTGAAACGGCTGCCCATCTGGCACGCATTTCAGCCGGATGTGATACAATGATGGCACTGGAAGCCGACGCGTTTTAATCAAAGGCAATCTGCAATGACCCATCCATCTGAAATTTTACAGGCACCAAAACCCGACTGGCGCTCAGGCGATGTCGAGCAGCTTGAAGATATGGCCAACCGGTTTTTTGCATCCGAATTTCTGCCGCACTATGATGAATGGGAAAAGAACGAGATCGTCGATCGCTCGGCCTGGGAAAAATCCGGCGAAGCGGGTTTGTTATGCGCCTCAATGCCGGAAGAGTATGGCGGTGCCGGTGGCACTTATGCCCATGAGGCAGTGATTGCCGAAGCGCTTGGCCATGTGGGTATCGATGGGTTTGGTCTTGCTCTGCATAACTCGATTGTTGCGCCCTATATTCTCCACCATGGCTCTGAAGAGCAAAAACAAAAATGGCTGCCGCGCATGGCCACCGGTGAACTGATTGGTGCAATCGCCATGACCGAACCCGGTGCCGGTTCTGATTTGCAGGGCATTCGCACCACCGCGGAAAAAGACGGCAATCATTATCTGATCAATGGTTCAAAAACTTTCATTACCAATGGCCAGCACGCCAATATTATCATTGTGGTGGTGAAAACCGATCCGTCAAAAGGTGCCAAGGGCACATCGCTGATGGTGTTGGAGACTGACGATCTCGAGGGTTTTCGGCGCGGCCGCAATCTCGACAAGGTCGGGTTGAAAGCCAATGACACATCTGAATTATTCTTTGATGATGTGCGAATTCCAACTTCAAATATGCTCGGTGCCGAAGAAGGACTCGGGTTTTTCCAGCTGATGCAGGAATTGCCGCAAGAGCGGTTGTTAATCGCCAATCAGGCGATTTGTGCCATTGAGCGTGCATTGGCATTGACTATTGATTATGTCAAAGAACGCAAGGCTTTCGGCAAGGCGGTGATGGATTTTCAAAATACCCAGTTCAAACTGGCGGAACTCAAGACCGAGGCGACAATCGCGCGCGTGTTTGTTGATAATTGTGTTGCCCAACACCTTGAAAAAAAGCTCGACCAGACCATGGCCTCGATGGCCAAACTTTATCTCACCGACCTTCAATGCAAGGTGATGGACGAATGCCTGCAACTGCATGGTGGCTATGGTTACATGAATGAATATCCAATCGCCCGGATGTTTCGCGATGCCCGGGTACAGCGCATATATGGCGGCACCAATGAAATTATGAAATTGCTGATTGCCCGCAGTCTTTAGCTCGAACCTGTAGAAAGAGCGCCAAAAATGAATGCCACCCTGCCATTTACCCGCGACATGGCACCGCCGAGTGCAAAATTTCTTGGCATGGACCTGATCGAGATGGATGCCGAGAAAGGTTATGTGAAAGTATCGTTTGATCCAAGGCCTGAACTGCTGAACTTCAATGGATTTATCCAGGGCGGTTTTCTGGCAGCCATGATGGATGATACGATGGGGTTCAACGTGTTTGTTCATCTGGGCATGAAGACTGGCATGGCGTCGATTGATCTTCACACCCATTTCATGCGCCCGGTCGCGATGGGAAAAATTATTGTTGAATCCCATGTTACCCGCGCCGGAAAGTCGGTAGTGTTTATGGAAAGCAAATTGTTTGACCAGGAGGGCAGGCTGGCGGCCCGTTCGACCACCAGCGCCCGGTTGTTACCACTCAATGCACCAAAATCAAAATAAACCAGATCACCAGATATGGTGACCTTCTTCGAAGGAGAAAGAAATGCCTGAAGCTTATATTTACGACCACATGCGCACCCCGCGTGGACGTGGCAAAAAGGATGGATCGCTGCACGAAGTGCCGGCCGTTCGCCTGGCCGCACATACATTAAACTCCCTGCGTGATCGCAATGGTTTCGACACCAAAATTGTCGATGACGTGATCCTCGGCTGTGTTGACCCGGTTGGCGAGGCAGGCAGTGATATTGCCCGCGCCGCCGTTTTTGAAGCCGGATACGATATCAGCGTTCCCGGCATGCAGATCAACCGCTTTTGTGCATCCGGTCTTGATGCGATAAACCTTGCAACCGGGAAAATCATTGCCGGCTCCGAGGATGTTGTCATCGCCGGTGGCGTTGAATCAATGAGCCGGGTTGGCATTGGTGCATCCGGCGGTGCCTGGCCGATGGACCCGTCAATTGCGGTCCCTTCCTACTTCATGCCGCAGGGTGTTTCCGCTGATCTGATCGCGACAAAATACGGTTTTTCACGCGATGATGTGGATGCCTATTCGGTTGAAAGCCAGAAGCGTTCGGCCAAATCATGGGAAGATGGCAATTTTGATAAATCTGTTGTTGCCGTCAAGGACATCAACGGCCTGACCATTCTCGACCGCGATGAACATATGCGGCCCGACACCAACATGCAGTCGCTGGCTTCACTGAATGCTTCTTTTGTCATGATGGGTGAAATGGGCGGCTTTGATTATGTTGGCATTCAGGCGCACCCGGAAGTGGAAGCCATCAACCACGTTCACCATGCGGGCAATTCATCCGGCATCGTTGATGGTGCGGCCGGGGTTCTCATGGGTTCCAAACGCGGCGGAAAATCGCTTGGCTTGACCCCAAGGGCGAAAATTCGCAGCTTTGCCAGCATTGGTTCTGATCCGGCCCTGATGCTGACCGGTCCTGTTGATGTGACCGAAAAACTGTTGAAGCGGGCCAAAATGACGATCGATGATATCGATCTGTTCGAACTTAATGAGGCTTTTGCCGCTGTAATTCTGCGTTATATGCAATATTTTGACATTCCCCGTGACCGGATAAATGTTGCCGGTGGAGCAATTGCCATGGGCCATCCGCTCGGTGCAACCGGGGCGATGATCCTTGGAACGGTGCTTGACGAGCTTGAACGTCGCGATCTCAACACCGCGCTGGTAACACTTTGCATTGGGGCAGGAATGGGCACCGCAACGATTATCGAGCGGGTATAGCAGAATGCCGAAAATCGATATTGCATTGATTGAACCTAACTCTGGTTCCAGCTACCCTGAACCATTCGACGATTTGCCCTCACGCAAATCGTGGCTGGAACTTGGCAAGGCAGCCAGTCTTACCCAATTCGGCGTCAATTTGATGACGATTGAACCGGGAGGTATTTCCTCCCAGCGTCATTGGCACGAAGGCGAAGATGAATTTTTGCTGATGATGAGTGGAGAACTCGTACTGGTCGAGGAAGATGGTGAAACCACCATGCGAACCGGCGACATGGCCGGGTTCAAGGCTGGCGTTGCAAATGGCCATCACATGGTCAACCGAAGCGGCGAAGAGGCTAAATTTCTGGTGGTCGGAACATCAGCTACCACAGATATCTGCCACTACCCTGATATCGATTTACGATTTGAATCCAATGAGACCGGAGAGCGCTTTGTAACCAAAGCAGGCATTCCATATGAATGAATTGAACAAACGCTGCATGACAGCGGGAGAAAGCAAATGACCTATAAAAACTTCACTCTTGAAACTGATGCTGACGGCATTGCGCTGATCACCTGGGACATGCCGGACAAGTCGATGAATGTGATCGATCAATCGGTCATGGACGAGCTTGACGGGTTGATCGAAGAGGTTGCCTCAAACGAGGCCATCAAAGGTGCTGTGCTGACATCTGGCAAAAAAGCCTTTGGTGCGGGTGCTGATCTTACCATGTTGCAGGACATGCTGGCCGATTTTCAGAAGATGGCAGGTGGTGACAAGCAGGCTGCAACACAATCCCTGTTTGACAATGCCTATCGGCTGAACCTTTCGCTGCGCAAACTTGAAACCGGTGACAAGCCTTGGGTTGCTGCGCTTAATGGCCTCGCCATGGGCGGTTGCCTGGAAATTGCTCTGGCTTGCCATGCACGTGTTGCAGCAGATGATAAAAAACTGCGCCTTGGCTTGCCTGAAGTGAAAGTTGGCCTGTTGCCCGGTGGTGGTGGCACCCAGCGTGTGCCGCGATTGATCAACACCCAGGACGCGCTGCAAATGTTGTTGCAAGGCAAGGCTCATCCCCCGGCAAAGGCCAAATCACTTGGACTTGTCAACGAAGTTGTACCAGCAGACGAGCTGATTGAAAAAGCCAAGGGCCTGATCCGCGACGGGCTGGAAGCCAAACAGCCGTGGGACAAGAAGGGCTATCGTTTGCCCGGTGGCCGGGTTTATTCGCCCGCCGGTTTTAATCTGTTTCCACCGGCCAATGCCATTTACCGCAAGGAAACCTACGATAATTACCCCGGTGCCCGGGCGATCATGAAATGCGTTTATGAGGGGCTTTTGCTGCCGTTTGATACAGCCCTAAAAGTTGAATCGCGCTATTTTGCCAACACCTTGCAGACAACCGAAGCAGCCTCAATGGTCCGCACCCTGTTTGTTTCAATGCAGGAACTCAACAAGGGGGCACGCAGACCGGCTGAATTACCTAAAAACAAAATCAAGAAAGTTGGCGTTATCGGCGCCGGTTTTATGGGCGCAGGTATAGCTTATGTCACCGCCAAGGCAGGCATTGAAGTGGTACTGATTGACCGCGAACAGGAATATGCAGAAAAGGGCAAGTCCTATTCTTCAGATCTGATGGACAAGGCAATCAAACGCCGTCGCGCCACGGCAGAAGACAAGGAAGTCCTGCTTAACCTCATTACCGCGACAACAGACTACCAAGCGCTTAAGGGCTGCGATCTGGTTGTTGAAGCCGTGTTTGAGGATGCGGCCATCAAGGCCGATGTGACCGAGAAGGTTGAAGCCGTGGTTGGCAAGGATGTGATCTTTGCCTCCAACACATCGACCATTCCGATCACCAATCTTGCCAAGGCTTCAAAACGGGCGAAAAATTTCATCGGTATCCACTTTTTCTCGCCGGTCGACCGCATGTTGCTTGTCGAGATTATCATGGGCAAAAAAACCGGCGATGCAGCGCTTGCAATGGCGATTGACTATGTACTGGCGATCAAGAAAACGCCGATCGTTGTCAACGATACACGCGGATTCTTCGCCAATCGTTGTGTGTTCCGCTATATGAACGAGAGCTACAACATGCTGATGGAAGGCGTGCCGCCGGCAATGATCGAAAACGCTGCCAAAATGGCCGGCATGCCAGTTGGGCCGCTGTCCCTCAATGATGAAGTGGCGATTGACCTGTCGCAGAAAGTCTTGCGGCAAACGGTCAAGGACCTTGGCGAAAAAGCTGTCGACCCACGCTATCTCGAACTGGTGGATACCATGGTTGAGAAAAATGGTCGCCTTGGTCGCAAGAACGGCAAGGGATTTTATGATTATCCCGACAAACCGGCCAAAAAACATCTTTGGCCTGAACTGAAAACGCTTTATCCGCAACAGCACGCTGATGACGTCAGCGTTCAGGATTTGAAAGACCGCTTTCTTTATACAATGGCAATGGAAGCGGCGCGGACCATTCAGGAAGGGGTGGTCACCGATATTCGCGAGGCGGACGTTGGTGCGATTATCGGATTTGGATTTGCACCCTATACGGGCGGGCCATTGTCATACATTGATGGCATGGGGGCTGATGCATTTGTTGCCCGCGCCAAACAGCTGGCTAAAAAATACGGTTCTCATTTCAAACCGATCAAGCTCTTGAACGAAATGGCCAAAAACGGCGAAACCTTCTATGGCCGATTCGATCCGGCGGCGAATAAAAAAGCTGCTTAATGCAGGCCTGAGCGCTGTGAAAAATAGCTGCAAGCGAAATCAAAGGGCGGTGGTTACATCGCCCTTTAATTTTGTTCAATATCCGCCCCAAGGCCGCGCATGAGGTCCAAAAATTCCGGAAAACTGGTGGCGATCATCGTGGTATCATCGACACTGACCGGATTCTCAGCGGCCAGCCCCATGATCAAAAAACTCATGGCGATGCGGTGATCAAGATGGGTTTCGACAAAACCGTTCCCGTTCACTGATCCGGTTCCACGAACGATCAAACTGTTGCCCTGTTCTTCGCAATCAACACCATTTTTCTTCAAGCCTTCTGCGGTAACCGCCAGCCGGTCGCATTCTTTTACCCGCAATTCATCAAGCCCGAGCATCTTTGTCTCACCTTGGGCAAAACCTGCGGCAACTGCCAGCACCGGATATTCGTCAATCATCGACGGTGCGCGGTCGGCTGGTACTGTGATACCCTTCAGTGAACTGGTTTTTACTCTTATATTGCCAATTTTTTCACCACCGCTTTCACGCTCGTTTTGAATTGTGAGATTAGCGCCCATTTCCGCCAAGGTGGTAAATAGCCCGGTGCGTGAAGGGTTGAGCAGGATGTTTTCAAGGGTGATGTCTGATCCCGGCACAATCAATCCTGCAACGATGGCAAAACTGGCCGATGAAGGGTCGCCGGGTACGGTGATGTTTTGACCGGATAACTCACCCTGACCTTTGATCGATATGTGGCGGGCGCCATCATCATCGGTTTCAATATTTATTTCAGCGCCAAATCCCTGCAACATGCGTTCGGTATGGTCGCGGGTCATCACCGGCTCAACGACCGTTGTAATGCCCGGGATATTCAGACCGGCCAAAAGTACCGCTGATTTGACCTGCGCCGAAGGCATTGGTACCCGGTAGGTGATAGGCGCCATGTGATGGGCGCCCTGGATGGACAAAGGCAATTGATCCGGTTTTCCATGCGATTCACTGTTTTGTCGAACCTGCAAACCCATTTCGCGTAAAGGATTTAATATTCGTCCCATTGGCCGCGAAGAAAGGGAGGCATCACCAATAAACCTGACTTCAAAATTATAAGGTGCAACAAGCCCCATCGCCAGCCGCACACCGGTACCTGAATTGCCAAAATCGAGATCGCCTTCAGGTTTCAGCAGCAGGCCATTTCCGGTGCCGTAAACCAGCCAGTCGCTGCCATCTCTAGAAACCGTGGCACCAAGGGCGGCAACGGCCTTGGCGGTGTTCAGCACATCGTCTGATTCAAGCAGGCCGGTAATGCAGGTCTGGCCCTTTGCCACACCGCCAAGCAACAACGCGCGGTGGGAAATCGATTTATCCCCCGGGACTGAAATTAGCCCGGTCAGATTTTGCGAAGGGGCGGCTTTTGCCGGAACCTTCGTTTCGCCGTGTGTCATATTTGCGACCGCCTGTAATTTTTAAGACAATGTGGGGCTTTGTCATATAATCGGGAGTTTGTGTAGGGTTAGCACAGCAATATTGGCGGGTCATCCTCCGCCATTGGCCAAATATTGCAAATTAGGCAGAATTATCTAACAAACTCCGCTAATCCATCGAAATAGTTTTGACAGCTATACCCAACACGGGTAATTGGTTCGCAATTCTTGTAATATCGGCCCTTATTGGGCAGGGTGCAAGACACCCGACCAAAATCATTCAGACAAGAGGCATGTAAATTGGCTAAACCAGAGCTTGGCGAAAAAAGGCGTTGCCTTTCCTGTGAATCGAAATTTTATGACCTGAACAAGGAACCACCGGTTTGCCCGAAATGTGGTGCGGTGTTTGAATTGCAGGAGCCGGAAAAAATCGAGCCGGACAAGAAGGTGGCGGAAGAAGATCCGAAGGTTGAAGACGTTGTTGTTGTAAGCGATCCTGATACAATTTCGCTTGAAGATGCGGACGATGATGACGGTGTAACAGTCGATGGTGAAGAAATCCCTGATGATATACCTGATGTTGAAACCGATGACGATGGTGTTGAAACGGATGATACATTCCTTGAGGACGATGACGACAATGATGAATTAGCTACTCTTGTTACCGTCACCAAAGATGAGGCTGACGAGGTTTGACGGCTGATATTGTGGTATCGCCGAGGCGCTGTCGGGTTGTGTCATCGGTGATCATTTTTATCTTGTAATCTACCATTTTGCTCAGTAGAACGATCCGCGCGGCCTTGCTAATTGACATTGGGCCTCGCAAATTTTGGGGCCATAGCTCAGTTGGGAGAGCGCTTGCATGGCATGCAAGAGGTCGGCGGTTCGATTCCGCCTGGCTCCACCATTAAAATCTATAAGTTAAGTGAGTTCCCACCTCTGTTGATTTTCGCTAGCTACCACATTAACAATTCCATTTGAATGTTGCGGAGAACACACCCGTAACCACTTTGCCGGGCTTTACCCCTGATTTGTTCCTTCTTGGGGATAACCCACCCAATTGGTAATTTCTGTTTCTTATGGTGTACCAGATTGAATTTTTTCCGCTTCCGTATTGCTTCCGCCCGCAATTCCCAAACTCGGTGAGAAACCGGATATCCCTGTAAAATAGTATAAAAATGGACTTGCCCTGCCACGGAGGGAAATCATTCACAAACTATAATCCCGCCCAGCAATCCGGCTGGAATTGGATTTTATCGCGATACCGTATGGCGAGTGAACAACGAGCCGTCCGAAGGGGGTGCCCCGCAGGTCCAATGCAAAGCATCGGAATAGCAAGCCGTGAGAGAGAATAAACAGCATAAATCAACAATTGTCGCACGCTCCGTCATCGGTTAGCATTCGGCAATGCAAAAAAACCAGACCACATCAAAAGCCGACCATTGGCCAAAAAACCGCCCGCCGGACGAGGTCGAAGCCGAAGAGCAACGTCAGATGTGGCGTGAAAAATATGCCGCATCCGATCGTGATGCCGGCATAGAAACCACCGAAAATTTTGAGCCTTTTAATCAGATCAATGATATGTTCACCCGGGCATTCTGGGATGAAAAAATACGCTCGAAAAAAACCGACGCTTTTTTCAACGGTCACCGGGTTGCCGCCAATCCACGCAAGGTCGAAGGCTTTCGCCAGCGCGACCTTGCCCTGCGCAATGCCGCATGGGCTGTCTCCAATATGATATCAAGCCGTGCCATGAATGAGGGCAAGCGCGAGGGCTTTCAGGCACCAATCGAAGAGGGTGGACCGGTAGCACCTGAAAAGGTCGACATCGACAACCTTGAAAATCACACAACAGAAATCAAGGATATCACCCGGCTGTTTGGCGCAGACCTGGTTGGCATCACCGATTTCGATGAACGCTGGCACTATTCCAAGCGGGTGGATACCCGCGATTTCAGCCCGGTGAATACCGGGTTGCCCGAGGGCATGACCAGCGTTATCGTCATGGGCCATGCGATGGACCATGATCTCGTCGCCACTTATCCCTCAGCGTTGGCCGGGGCTGCGACAGGTCTTGAATATTCGCACGAAACCGCAATTGTCGTGCAATTGGTCACCTATATCAGAAACCTTGGCTTCAACGCCATTGGCTCAATGAATGATACGGCGCTGGTTATTCCCTATGCGGTCAAGGCCGGCCTCGGCGAATATGGCCGCAACCAGATGGTGATTACCCCGGAATATGGACCGCGGGTTCGGTTTTCAAAAATATTTACCGATATGCCGCTCATCCACGATCGACCCCGCCAGAA
>JALTNS010000204.1:13972-18540 GCA_027000565.1 Rhizobiaceae bacterium
CTGTACAAAATGTGCCGACGCCTGCCCGCCAAAAGCTCTACCCTATGGGCCACCGGACGATGCGCCACAAAATCCGTCAACCATAAGCGGGGTTAAAAAATGGTCGGCAAATTGCGAAAAATGTTTTGGTTACTGGGCAGCCATGGGCACCGATTGCGCCATATGCATGCGGGTATGCCCGTTTAACCGGCCCTATGACAATTGGAAAGACCGGTTGTTCTTAAAACTCGCGCATGGCCGGTTCCGCAAACTGGCGTTGTGGTGGGACAACCAATCATCGAGGGCAGAACGGGTGAAACCTAAAGACTGGTGGCAAAAACGCACACTTTGAACAAAAAAAGACCGGCACATGGAAGTGACCGGTCAATGCAGTTTAAGTTTAGGTTCTGGGGCCAGAACCGATGGTGCGTCAGTCAAAGTGGTCCGGCCCAATTGATACCTCGAGGGGCTGGGGGGCTGTGATACAAGGTACGATCAGACCGGACCGTCTGAGGCAACGGTGCGAAGATGGCCAGCAATCGTGACACGACAAAGTCAAATTTACGGCGAGAATGTGATTAATCACATCTTGTGATCACACCTTGTAACCAAACTGCAGTTGTTGTGATCGAAAATTTAAGCATTCATTTGCGCAATACAGCTTGCAATGAGTGGATGTGATTGACACAATACCCGTTAGAGGTCCGCAATCAAAGAGATTATATGTCGAACAATGCAGAAACCAAACAGGGTTCCGGAAAACCGGAAAACCTTGTTTCGCTTGCTGACAATTCAAATAAATTGCAGCCACTGGACGACACTCGGCATACAATAAAATTCAAAACCGCTCCGCAAAGCCGCTCTGCCATAAAAAGAGCGGTCATTCGTACGTCCAACTCCCAGGTTTCTGCCCAGGCCACACCTTCGCAAGTTACATTTGACCGCCGCGAGCTCAACGAAATATTGCGAATTTATGGCTTCAAGGTCGCATCCGGCGAATGGCGTGATTATTCCATTGACCATCTTAAAGACCGGGCCATTTTTTCGGTGTTCAGAAAGTCGAGCGAAATTGCGCTTTACCGGATCGAAAAAAATCCCAAACTTGCCCGCAAACAAGGGGAATACAGCGTGATCAGTGTGGCTGGTGCTGTGCTTAAAAGAGGATCTGAATTGCGGCAGGTGCTGCGAGTTTTCGACAAAAAACCCAAATTGAAGGTCTTATGAACATCCATCCAACCAGTCATCTGGAGGCGATTCGCAGCCTTTGCCGAGGGCGCGTTGCATAATGACTGAATCTTGCCATTGCTGATGTTTCCAGCCGACGCCGGTCAATTGACCCGCAATGTCAAACCCAAGTGAACGGTGCAATGCGATAGATGGAAAATGATCAGCACCACCGATAACTGCGATCATCTGGCGATATCCGCAAGTTTCACAATCACTGATCAATCTGCTCAACAGTGCCCGCCCAACCCCGGTTCCGTGGTTGTCTGATGCCACATAAACACTGTTTTCAACGCTCCACCGATAGGCCGGTCTGGGGCGATAGGAATTGGCATAGGCATACCCGACAACGCTGTTGAAAGATTCAGCGACAATATAGGGATAGCCATTTTTGGTAATGGCCCTAAACCGTTGCTCCATTTCCGCCAGGTCTGGTGCTTCAAGTTCAAAACTTGCCACGCCGTTTTTCACCGCATGCGCATAAATTTCGGTAATTGTTGTCAGGTCTGAAATTTCGGCGCAGCGAATAATGAGGCTACTGCCCATCCGGAAATCTCCGAAAAATCGTCAAACAAAAAACGGCACCCGCAAATGGGCGCCGTTTTAGCTTTATCCAAAACCGATCGGGTATGCCCGATTATTCCCGGTTGCCGAGGAAACTCAGCAGGAACAGGAACAGGTTGACGAAGTCAAGGTAGAGGCTCAATGCGCCCATAATGGTAGCGCGCGCCATCATCTCACCATTGTGCGATACTTCATCATACATGTTCTTGATACGCTGGGTGTCATAAGCAACAAGACCGGCAAATACCAGAACACCAATCACATTGATGGCGAAAGCCAAGGCACCTGACTGGAAATACAGATTGGCCAATGATGCAATGATGATGCCGAACACACCCATGATCAGGAATGATCCCATCGCAGTGAGGTTCTTTTTGGTGGTATAACCATAGAGGCTAAGGGCCGCAAAAGAAGCCGCTGTTACGAAGAATGTCTGCGCGATGCTGGCACCGGTATAAACCAGGAAAATCGACGAGAGCGAGACCCCCATAACGGCAGCAAATGCCCAGAAAATCATTTGAGCTGCCGAGGTCGACAACTTGTTGATGCCGAATGACAGCACCATCACAAATGCCAGCGGTGAAAGCATCACTACCCATTTCAGCGGGCTTGCATAGAGCATTTGGGCGAATGCCGGATTGCTGGTGGCGTAGTTAGCCGTGAGCAATGCGGTAACACCGGTTAAACCAACGGCAAGCGCCATATAGTTATAGATTTTAAGCATATAGGACCGCAGACCCTCGTCAATTTCCGCCTGCGCGCGCCCCGCGGCGTAGCCGCTTTGTGCATTTATATTTCTGTAGTCAGCCATAAGACCCTCTCTTCAAGTTGACAGCAAATTCCTTGCTCCCGGTCCGCCATGAACCAGAAGTTCTTGGCCCTAATATGAGGATTAATTACCCCGGTAACAAGACCCTTAAATTAAAGGTTGTTAATTTTGTTTTATTCGACCGAAAAAATAGGGGAATCTGCAACTTTAATCGGTTCTCAATCTGCAAACTTTTTAATGGTAATCAACGTTCCGGTGGGTTAACCACTGGCAATTCCTGATCTGCCGGTAATCGAGAGCAAAATGATACGAAAACTTTATAACTGGATGTTTGAACTTGCTAAAAGCCGCCATGCGAGCAAGGCATTGTCGGTATTTTCATTTACAGAAAGTTCGTTTTTCCCAATTCCCCCGGATGTTTTGCTCATTCCCATGGTTCTTGCCAAACGGCATAAGTGGTTTTTTTATGCTTCAATCTGTACCATTTACTCCATACTTGGAGCATTTCTTGGATATGCTATTGGTGCACTCGGTTATGAATATATCGGCAAACCCATCCTCGCATTTTATGGCAAAGAAGATCTGTTTGTGCGCATGCAGCAGTGGTTTGACACCTGGGGTGGGTGGGGATTGTTATTTGCAGCAATAACACCATTCCCCTACAAGGTATTGACCATCTCCTCGGGCTTTGCCGGACTAAATATTGTTTTGTTCACGTTGGTCAGCATAGTTGGCCGCGGCATGCGATTTTTTCTGGTTGCCGGTCTGCTTTACAAGTTTGGCGAGCCGATTCAGGAATTCATCGAAAAACGCCTTAATTTGCTCTTTGTGGTTGGCATGGTGCTACTGATCGGCGGTTTTGTTGCACTAAAATATGTAGGATAGAATGATGAACCTGTATGCACCGGTCGGTGTTCCACAAATTCGCATGGCGTTATTACTATCGCTTGGAATGGTTGCCGTCATTGGCACTGTTCTGGGGTTTCAGTATATTGGCGGTTATGTACCTTGCGAACTGTGCTACCTGCAGCGCAAACCCTATTACTATATTGCTATGCCGGCAGGATTTCTGGCTTTGTATTTTTCAATGTTTTTTCAGCCTGCCCTGTTGGTCCGGCTGTTGCTGCTACTGGCGTTTGCGGGGCTGCTCGCCACTGCTGCAATTGGCGCTTACCACTCCGGCGTGGAATGGGGTTTTTGGCCAGGACCGGACAGCTGCGGCGCTGCGGTGGATGGATTGACCAAAGATGCAGGCAACCTGCTTTCCAGCCTGTCAAACACCAAGCCTCCATCGTGCAATGAGGCGGCGGGGCGTTTTCTTGGCATTTCCTTTGCCGGCGGAAATGTTATCGTATCGCTGATCCTCGCCGCCTTCGCCTGGCATGGGGTTACCGCGAAACAGCCACCCGGGGCCCAATAACAAGGGTGCTGCACCGGAGAGTTGCCGAATGCCAAGATCAAGGCCTCGATGGACGGGCGCTGCCCCTGCAGGAAAAACATTCTCATTGAAATGCACAGGGCATTGCTGGAATACGAATACGTTTACCTGCGCAATATGACCTATGGCCTTGTGCCCAAACGCCATAAATATTGGCTGGCGATTTACAGCGAAGAACGCCCACACCCGGCTTTCGCCGTTGCGGCATCCTCAATTCACAAACGAGGGAATAGGGGCTATGTCAAATGAGTTTGGTCTTCTGCAGATCACCGCCAATAAATCGGTAAACCGTCAGATCATGCCTGACTTTTACATCTTGTTTGCTATTGAAACACAACTGGCCTTGGTCTATGAAGCTTGTTCAGGTCAAGTCAACCTGAGAATTCAACTGGTCGATCAGTCTTGCTTTTGGTGTAAGAAGCAGAGATTGCTCCGATCCGGCACCCGTAGCTCAGCTGGATAGAGTGCTGCCCTCCGAAGGCAGAGGTCACAGGTTCGAATCCTGTCGGGTGCACCAAAAACCCAAATAATATCAATAAATTACCAAATATTCATAAATCTGCAATTTTTAGAAATATCTCTAGCAATCACATA
>JALTNS010000205.1:0-1083 GCA_027000565.1 Rhizobiaceae bacterium
CTCCGCGGGGGCGGCGCCTGTGCGCCGCCCCCGCGGAGGCCGTGCGCAGCACGAATGGCCGTGAGCGAATTAGTACGAGAGTGATTCCATCAAATAATGACGCGCTTGGCTGGCTGCAATTGCGGGATACCCGGCAAAAACTGTTTGCCATTGTTGAGCATGAATTCGTAAAACTTGATCGCTGCCGGCATCATGCGTTTGTCGTGCTGACGTACAACAAACCATTGGCGAATGCGTGGCAGGCCGGCCACATCCAGAACTACCAGCAGACCGTCTTGCAATTCGCGCGAAACAGCGTGGGCCGACAAAAACGAAATACCAAGACCGGCCATGACCGATTGTTTTATGGTTTCATTACTGGAAATTTCCATACCGAATGTATTTTCGCCAATGGTGATGCCAAGCTCGACCAGCATGGTTTCAAACAACAAACGGGTACCGGAACCATATTCGCGGATGAGCATGCTTTCGCTAATCAGCTTGTTCAGCGGAATGTTTCGTTCATTTCGCAGCGGATGATCCGGTGGTGCGATAACAATATGCGGATGATCGCCAATAATTGTGCGGTTGATGCCGGGTTCCTCCGGTGGACGCCCCATAATAGCACAATCAACTTTGTAATCATCCAGCGCCTCAATGATTTCACGCCGGTTGCCGACAATTAGCCGAACATCAACATCTTCATTGATCCGCGCAAACTGGGCAATGGCTTTGGGTGCGAAATATTTAGCTGTACTGACAACGCCAATTGTGACCCTCCCCCTTGAGCCGCCATCGATGCCTTCTATTGCTGTCGCGCATTCTGCGAGGGCGGCATTTATTCGAGAAGTTGCGGCCAGTACCTCAACCCCGGCCTGGGTGAGACGGAAGGTTTTGCCTGTTCGGTTTATTAATGGAAGTCCGACTTCTTCTTCCAGAATTCGAAGCTGGGTTGTTACAGCGGGCGGTGTGACGTGCAGAATCTCAGCGGTTTTGGTTACCGATTTGGTTCTGATAAGGGTGCTAAACGCCCGTAATTGTTTGAGTGTAAGGTTTTTCATGCGGCCATATTAAATTAAATTAATTCACAGATCAAATATTTTA
>JALTNS010000205.1:1093-5303 GCA_027000565.1 Rhizobiaceae bacterium
CAATTCGAATCCGGCCTCCCGCGCTCACCAGGCCGGTTCGAAAATTTACAGGTAGGAAATACAACATGGCTGGAACCCAATCGCTTCGGGAATATCTTGCGGCACTTGATGCCACTTCGTCAGCTGCGCCCGGCCTGGGCGACGCATTAATGGCCATAGCCAGGGGGTCAATGGAACTGGAAGCGGTAATTTCAAGCCCTGAGGGTGCGGGACAGGCCGATATTGTTGGTGAAAACACCGATGGTGACCAGCAAAAGGCGCTTGATGTGCAGGCGCACGAGATATTTCTTGATGCATTAAAAGGTTCATCAATTGCAGTTATCGCTTCAGAAGAAGCGGAAAATGTCATCGACATGGAAAATGGCGGCACGTTGGCCATGGCCATGGACCCATTGGACGGCTCGTCCAATATTGAAACAAATGCACCAATTGGAACCATTTTTTCGGTTTTACCTCTCGACAAAGCCAACCCTGACGCCTCTTTTTATCGCAGTGGCGACGATGTGATTGCTGCGGGCTTTGTTGCTTACGGGCCGCGCACACAATTGTATTTGACCGTTGGTTCCGGCACCCAGATATTCATTCTGGACCGCAAGGCGGGAGAGTTTGTCCTGCTTAAAAAGAACATACAGATAACTTCCGATACCCGCGAATATGCCATCAACATGTCGAATTTTCAGCACTGGTTTCCGCCAATTCGACAATATATCGATGATTGTATTGAAGGCGAAAGCGGCGTGCGCGGTAAAAGTTTTAATATGCGCTGGATTGCCTCACTGGTCGCTGATGCATCAAGAATTTTCGCCCGCGGTGGTATCTTTCTGTATCCCGGTGACGACCGCGACGGTTATCAAAATGGTCGTCTGCGTCTGGTTTATGAAGCCGTGCCGCTGGCCATGCTGATTGAGCAGGCAGGTGGTGCCGCATCCTCCGGCACCATGCGTATTCTCGATATTGTTCCAAACGACATTCACGAGCGCACTCCGCTGGTTTTCGGCTCCAACAACGAAGTCAACATTGTTGAACACCTTCACGCGTCGCCCACCTCCCATACAAATCCATCGCCCCTGTTTGGCGATCGCGGCCTGTTTCGCGCCTAGGCATCACATAAAAAGGTCTCAATAAATGTCAGTAAAACACCCCATCATTTCTATTACCGGTTCATCGGGCGCCGGCACATCTTCGGTCAAACAGACATTTGACCAGATATTTCGCCGCGAGGGTTTTGTTGCAGCCGCAATTGAGGGCGATGCATTTCACTATTACAACCGCGCTGACATGAAAAAAGAAATGGCGGCCCAGGAAGCCAAGGGCAACAAACATTTCAGCCACTTCGGACCTGATGCAAACCTTCTGGCCGAGCTTGCCAATACCTTCAAAACCTATGGTGAGTCAGGCACCGGCCTTACCCGTCATTATGTCCATGACGAGGAAGAGGCGGAAAAATTCGGCAAAGCGCCGGGTGAATTTACCGATTGGGAGCAATTCCCGGAAGGTACAGATCTTTTGTTCTATGAAGGTTTGCACGGATCAATTGTTCATGGCGGAATCGATGTTGCCAAACACGCCGATTTGAGGGTCGGCGTGGTGCCGGTTATCAATCTTGAATGGATTCAGAAAATTCATCGAGATCGGGCCGAGCGCGGTTATTCCACCGAAGCCGTCATGGACGTGATTCTGCGGCGGATGCCGGACTATACCCGCTATATCGTTCCGCAATTTGCCCACACCAACATCAACTTTCAGCGGGTCCCGATTGTTGACACATCTGATCCGTTTATCGCCCGCTGGATTCCAACAGCCGATGAATCAATGGTAGTAATTCGTTTCGCCAAACCACAAGGGATTGATTTTCCTTATCTGCTTTCGATGATCCACGACAGTTTCATGTCTCGCGCCAACTCGATTGTGGTGCCGGGCGGTAAGATGGAGCTGGCAATGCAGTTAATTTTCACACCCATGATTCAGCAATTAATGGACAAGAAACGCCGTTCAGGTGGTTGAGGCCGGTACAGCAATCTTGTGAGGAGCAGTTCAATGACAGTGCATAATCCCGATCTTGCCGGTAATGGCAGTGCAATTACACCGACCGCAGATATGGCCAATGCCATTCGCGCTCTTTCGATGGATGCGGTTCAGGCCGCCAATTCCGGTCATCCCGGCATGCCAATGGGAATGGCCGATGTGGCAACGGTGTTGTTTTCGCAGTTTCTGAAATTTGATGCTTCCGCACCGGATTGGGCCGACCGCGACCGGTTTATCCTTTCTGCCGGCCATGGGTCAATGTTGATCTATTCGCTGCTTCATCTCTGCGGCTATTCAGACATGACTATGGATGAATTGCGCAACTTCCGCCAAATGGGGGCAAAAACTGCCGGCCATCCCGAATACGGTCACGCAGCCGGCATTGAAATGACCACCGGGCCATTGGGGCAGGGGATTACCACGGCTGTTGGTTTTGCCTTGGCTGAACAGATGATGGCCGCACGTTATGGCGATGATTTGGTTGATCACCACACCTATGTGATTGCCGGCGATGGCTGTCTGATGGAAGGTGTTTCCCATGAAGCCATAGATATGGCGGGCAATCTGAAACTTTCCAAACTGGTTGTGCTCTGGGACGATAATTCGATCTCGATTGACGGAGCCACGTCGCTTGCAACCGGCACTGATCAAATTGCCCGCTTCAAGGCAAGCGGCTGGAATACCATTGAGGTTGATGGTCACGATATGGCGGCCATTGCTGCAGCGCTTGAAGCTGCAAAGTCCAGTGACAAACCGACATTTATTGCATGCAAAACCATTATTGGTTTTGGTTCACCCAACAAGCAGGGCACCGCCGCCACCCATGGCGCGCCGCTGGGTGATGAAGAGATTGCTGCCACAAGGGCAGCTCTTGGTTGGTCTGCTGCACCGTTTGAAGTCCCGACCGATATCGCAGGGGTGTGGCATTCGGTCGGCGCGCGCGGTGCAGCAGATCGATCCAACTGGCAAAAACGTCTCGATGCCTCACCAAAGGCTGCGGAATTTATTGCCGATATGGCGGGAGAATTACCCGGCAATTTCGATGATGTCGTAAATGGCATCAAGTCTGACTATTCGAGTGAAGCACCAAAACTTGCAACCAGAATTTCGTCGCAGAAAACTCTCGAGGTTCTCAATCCGGCATGCCCGACAATGATTTCTGGTTCTGCCGATCTTACTGGTTCCAATGGTACCAAGACATCAAGTTACCGGCCGGTTTCGGCGGATGATTTTGGTGGAAATTATATCCACTATGGAGTGCGCGAGCACGCTATGGCTGCCGTGATGAACGGTCTGTCACTGCACGGTGGCTTCAAGCCCTATTCCGGTACATTTCTGGCATTTGCAGATTACAGCCGTGGTGCCATTCGTCTTGGTGCATTGATGGGTGTGCCGGTAACCCATGTCATGACCCACGATTCTATTGGTCTTGGTGAAGACGGCCCGACCCATCAGCCGGTCGAGCATGTTGCATCGCTGCGGGCGATCCCAAATCTAAATGTTTTCCGTCCCTGCGACCCGGTTGAGGTTGCGGAATCCTGGGCATTGGCGATGAAATCATCAAGCACGCCTTCGGTAATGTGCCTGACCCGTCAGGGATTACCAACTTTGCGGACCGAACACACGTCTGACAACCTGACTGCAAGGGGCGCATATATTTTGCGCGATTGTGATGGTGATCGGGATGTCACTTTGATGGCCACCGGTTCTGAAGTCGAGATTGCTGTTGAAGCCGCTGAAATGCTTGCTGAAAGCGGTATCAAGGCGGTTGTGGTCTCGATGCCCTGTTGGGAGCTGTTTGCTGACCAGGATGAAGCTTATCAGAGTGAGGTTCTTGGAGATGGCCCTTGTGTGGCTGTTGAAGCTGCAATCCGCATGGGTTGGGATCAGTGGATTGGCCGCAAGGGCGCCTTTGTCGGCATGAACGGTTTTGGCGCTTCGGCTCCCGCACCCGAGCTTTACAAACATTTTGGCATCACCGCCGATGCGGTTGTCGAAGCCGCTCGTGCCCAGATTAAATAACCAGTTAAAACAAGGAATTTAAAATTGACCACACGCGTAGCAATTAACGGCTTCGGCCGCATCGGACGTAACATTCTTCGCTCGATCATCGAATCCGGTCGCACCGATATTGAAGTTGTCGGCATCAATGATCTGGGTCCGGTTGAAACCAACGCGCATCTTT
>JALTNS010000206.1 GCA_027000565.1 Rhizobiaceae bacterium
TACCTTGATGGTGGATCACCGGAGGTTGCGTCAGGCTTTGTCAGTCAGGAAATTGTCAAAATTTCCCTGCCCTTCGATGTTGTGGTGCTTGGTATGGGCATTGACGGACACACGGCGTCGTTTTTTCAAGATGCGGAAAACTATTCGGAGCTCATCAGCCCGACGGCTGAAATGCCGGTAATGCCGGTTATTTCCAGCAGCGCTGGCGAACCCCGGTTGACACTGACCATGCCGATGCTGGCAACCAGCCGTTTCATGGCCCTTCATATCGAGGGCGAAGAAAAACGACATGCCGTTGAAGGTGTCTTGAAGGGGGATGATCTGCCCATTCGCCACATATTGGAGCGTGCGGATATCGGGACCAATATCTTCTGGGCTCCATAAATCAGTTCCGGAAAGGGACCATCATGTCGGTCGATCAAAAAATTGTCGAAATAACAAACCGGATTATTGAACGAAGCAAACCCTCACGCCAAAGCTATCTTGAAGGTATCGAACAGGCAGCAACCAAGGGGCCGCGCCGGATGGCCCTTGCCTGTGGTAATCTTGCCCACGGTTTTGCCGCAAGCAGCAAGGACGACAAAAAAGAACTGTCCGCCAACAAGGCCGGAAATTTGGCAATCATTACGTCTTTTAACGACATGCTTTCGGCCCACCAGCCGTTCGAAAAATATCCAGATATTATTAAACGGGCGGCTCACCAGGCGGGCGGGGTGGCGCAGGTCGCTGCCGGGGTTCCGGCAATGTGCGACGGGGTCACACAGGGGCAGCCCGGCATGGAGTTGTCGTTGTTCTCGCGTGATGTGATTGCCATGGCAACAGCAATTGGCCTATCGCACAATATGTTTGATGCGGCGGTCTATCTGGGCGTTTGCGACAAGATTGTGCCAGGCCTGCTGATCGGCGCACTGACATTTGGTCATTTACCAGCGGTATTTATTCCAGCTGGGCCGATGACCAGCGGTCTTGCCAATGATGAAAAAGTCAGGATTCGCCAACTCTATGCCGAGGGTAAAATTGGCCGTGATGAATTGCTGGAAGCGGAATCGAAAAGTTATCACAGTCCCGGAACTTGCACATTTTATGGCACTGCCAATTCCAACCAGATGCTGATGGAGATTATGGGTTTGCACCTGCCAGGGTCAAGTTTTGTCAACCCCGGCACTTCGATGCGCGATGCACTGACCGGTGAAGCAACCAAACGGGCGCTGGCCATTACCGCGCTGGGCAATAACTATATTCCGGTTGGCAAAATGATTGATGAACGCTCGCTTGTTAACGGGGTTATCGGATTGCACGCGACCGGCGGTTCAACCAACCACACCTTGCACCTCGTGGCGATTGCCCGGGCTGCCGGAATCATCTTGCGATGGGATGATATTGCCGAACTTTCCGAATGTATTCCGTTGATCGCCCGGGTCTACCCCAATGGGTTGGCTGATGTGAATCATTTCCATGCAGCTGGTGGCATGGGATATCTGATTGGCCAATTGCTTGATCATGGGCTGTTGCATGAAGATGTTGCAACCATCATGGGAAAAGGTTTGAGACAGTATCAAAACGAGCCAAAATTGAATGGCGAAGGTAAAATCTCATGGCAGGACGGGGCGCGGACCAGCGGTAACAAAAACATTCTGGCGACGGTGGAAAACCCGTTTTCCAAAAATGGCGGTTTGAAAATGCTAAACGGAAATCTTGGCAAAGCAGTTATCAAAACCTCTGCAGTCAAGCCGAAGCATTATATCGTCGAGGCGCCGGCAAAGGTATTTGACAGTCAATCCGCCATGATTGCTGCTTTTCAGGCAGGTGATCTCGATACCGACTTTATTGCTGTATTGCGGTTTCAGGGACCAAAAGCCAACGGAATGCCGGAACTCCACAAACTGACACCGGCTCTCGGCGTTTTGCAGGATCGCGGCTTCAAGGTTGCCCTGTTGACAGATGGCCGCATGTCAGGCGCATCGGGAAAGGTGCCTGCGGCTATTCATTTGACGCCGGAAGCGGTTGATGATGGCCCGATTGCCAAGTTGCAGGACGGTGATCTCATTCGCCTTGATGCATCACATGGTATGTTATCGGTGCTTGTTGGTGCTGACGAATGGCAATCAAGATCTGCAGCCATTTGTTCGTCTATTGAGCAAAACAAAGGGTTTGGGCAGGAGCTGTTTTCAAGTTT
Source organism: Rhizobiaceae bacterium (assembly GCA_027000565.1). GTDB lineage: Bacteria > Pseudomonadota > Alphaproteobacteria > Rhizobiales > Rhizobiaceae > SZUA-100. Next base: position 2,177 of record JALTNS010000206.1, read on the forward strand.
CAGGGCAAATGTTGGCCCCGCCAGTGAAGGTGCCAGTATCTGGTAGTGGATTGTCAAAGACGCGGTAATCGCGAATTTATGAACTAATTATTAAGCATAAATATCCCAATGTGACCCGGTTGTAGCCGCATTTAACGGGCATTCACAGCCATATTGACGGGTCTTATTGGATATTGAATGAGAAATTATTTATTGTTTCTGTTTGCAGGGTTTTTCTCCGGTTGCACAACTTCGGGCTTTGATGCCAGCGCTTTTGATCTGCGTGCGCCTAAATTTGGCGATTCAAAGCCTGTTCCGTTTGCCGGTGGTTCACCGAAAATATACCCCATCCACGGGGTCGACGTATCCAAATATCAAGGTGATATCGATTGGCGGAAACTTAAATCCGCAGGTGTGTCCTTTGCTTTTATCAAGGCGACCGAAGGCCGTGATCATACGGACGAAGCGTTCAAAGGTTACTGGAAAGCGGCAAAACGCGCGGGCGTACCGCGTGCGGCCTATCATTTTTACTATTTTTGCTCGTCTGCGCGATTGCAGGCCAACTGGTTTATTCGCAATGTGCCCAAAGATCCGACCGCCATGCCACCGGTTCTTGATGTGGAATGGAACCCGGCATCAAAGACCTGTACAAAAAAACCGCCCCCGTCACGGGTGCGCAGTGAGATGCGAATTTTCCTGAAGATTCTCGAAAAACACTATGGCAAACGGCCAATTATCTATACAGCGCCGGTTTTTTATGAGGAAAACCTGAAGGGAAGTTTTAGAAACTATTCTTTCTGGCTGCGTTCGGTCATTGCCCATCCAAGAGTTAAATATCCCAAACGGCGCTGGATGTTCTGGCAATATACCGGTACCGGACGAATAGACGGGGTTAAGGGAAACATTGATATCAATGTCTTTAACGGCAGTGCCGGCGCGTTCAATCGATGGCTTCGAACAGTCACCACACTGAAATAATTCTTTTAAATTAAACGGATACCGCTTGTGGTCTGACGGCAACAGTATAGCTGATTTCAACCACATGTGGGCGTTAACCATATATTAACTATTGCTATTGGCCCTCAGATTGTGATTGATTAGAAAACAAGAGGAGTGGTCGGCAATAAAACTGAATTGTTGTCGGACGTAATGTTTTTGAGTGCTATGAGCAATCCAGCAATAGAGTTTCGTAATCGTCCTTTGAAAAGTGCACGTTGGCGCAACGTCGCTGTATTGCTGTGCGTAGGCCTTGCGCTGTCGGCTTGTAACATCCGGCCAAAAGAAAGCGTTCAGATAAGAGCACTTACGCCGACCGAAGCGGTAAAGGATTTTGACGAGAACAATGTCCCGCTAACGGTGGTGCCTAAAATTGCAAACACCAACACCACGACCATACTTGCATTGTCGGGGGGTGGTGCTGATGGTGCGTTTGGGGCCGGTATTCTCAATGGCTGGACAAAAACTGGTAAAAGACCGAAATTTGATATTGTTACCGGCGTTTCTACAGGCGCATTGATGGCGACATTGGCATTTCTTGGTCCGGAATATGACGCCAAGCTCCGTGAACTTTATACCACGCAAACCAACGAGAAGGTATTCAGAACCAAAGGTATTGCCGGATATTTCTCCGACAGTCTGTATGATTATACACCGTTAAAAAAGCAGATTCAGTCAGTTGTCACACGCCAGTTTCTTGACAAGATCGCAGCTGAACATGCCAAGGGCAGGCGCCTGTACATCGCCACCACCAACCTTGACGCGGGAACCCGCGTCGTCTGGAACATGGGTGAAATCGCCAATGGTAATCGTGCAAATGCGGTGTTGATGTTTCAAAAGGTGCTAAGGGCATCCGCGGCAATCCCGGCTTATTTCAAACCGGTCTATATCAAACCGGTTAAAGGTGTACAGTTGCGGCAGGCGCATGTGGATGGCGGATTGAAGGAACCCATTCTGGTTTCCAGTTTTCTGTTTAATACCAAGGCAAAAAACCGGCAGATCTATTTGATTGTCAATGGTCGACTAAACCAATTTGAAATTGAAACAGCGGTTAAACCTGAATTGGGCGATATTGCCAGAAAATCGATTACCGAACTAACCCGCAGTCTGCTTGAAACCAAGGTTTATCAAGGCTATGTCCGGGCGCGCAATTCCAACACAAAATTCCGTTTGGTTGCTATTCCGGACAATGTTACGCCTTCAAAAACAGCGCTTGATTTTAACCCTGCCCGGATGCGGAAACTTTATGAGATTGGTTACAAGATTGCCACTTCATCGAAGCCATGGGCATCAGAGCCACCGCGCCTGCAGCGGCTGGACCGGATTGCCAGCGTTCGTTGATGTAAATCTGGTTTGAATTTGGGCCAAAAAAATCTGAAACAGGTTCAGAACAGCGACAATTTGAGTGTGCAATATTGCATAGCGATCACAGTAGCTTGATGCAAAAAGTATGGAAATGGTAATGTTATCGGGTTATGAAAATTTATGCGTAGAATTTTTATTGCTTTGATTGTTGTGATGTTTGTTGGCGGCCACGGCCTGTCCAGCGCTTTTGCGTCGTTTTCACAAGGCTTCACAAACATTGCCATAGTCCATTCAAGCGCATCTGCAGATGATCTCACCACCCCGCAATCCGGCATAATTGCCGTATTGACGGCAAAGAGCGATTGCTGTGTGAATACGCCTGATAATCAAGCAGTTGATATAAAAAGTATTCCGGTTGAAGATTCGTCAGGCAGCACCCATTGCACAGCCCATTGTGGTATAGACGCCACATGGATTAGCGCAGATCTGCAAAGCGGAAACTGGAATTTGGAAATGCCATTGGAAATCGCTAACATTGCGAAAACTGACGGTGAGCATTTCAGACCTCCAATTGCCTGATTTTTGAAATTGCGTCTATCCTGGCGCCTAACCCCGAAAATCTTGTAAATGGAGTAGAACAATGATCTCAAGACGTTTATTCATGCTGGCCGGTTCAGCAAGTGCCCTGTTGCCAGCAATGCCAGCCTGGGCCCACAGCCGCAAAAACTTCAAACTCGACAAAAAATATTTGCCACAAACAGTCGAGTTCAGTGGGTACAAAAAAGGGACCATTGTTGTCGATACCAAAAACTACTTCCTTTATCTTGTGCTTGGCGGTGGCAAGGCACGGCGCTATGGCGTCGGGGTTGGCAAGGCTGGACTAGCCTTTAAGGGTCGCGCAGTAATTCAGCGCAAGGTCAAATGGCCAAGCTGGACGCCGACTAAGAATATGATCCGACGTGAGCCTGGAAAATATGCAAGATTTGCCAAAGGCGTTCCAGGTGGTCCAAAGAACCCCCTCGGTGCCCGCGCGCTTTACCTCTACAAGGGTGGCCGAGACACCTATTACAGAATTCACGGTACGACCGCACCATGGTCAATCGGAAATTCCGTATCAAACGGGTGTATTCGCATGGTCAATGAACAGGCAATCGACCTGTATGATCGGGTTCCCAAGGGTACACAAGTCGTTGTGTTGTAACCATAATTCGTTCAATCGACCGGGATGGATACAAACCCGGTCGATTGCGAACAGCAGTAGTATGAAAAATCACATGATCTACAAATCAAAAATATCCCGCAGACAGTTTGTCTCCGGAGCAACCAGTATGTCGGGATTGTTTCTCGCCGGTTGCGCGCAGACCCAAAACGTCTCAAAGCCGATTGTTCCCTCGTTAACGCGAAGTTACGCACTCATGTATGGGCCCATGCCTGAAGAGCGTTTTCCGATACCGGCGGTCAAACTCAAAAAAGTGCCAGCGAAATATTACCGGCGCGAAGTCGACTACCCTACCAGTGAGCCTGTGGGCACAGTGGTCGTCGATACCAAAAATTTCTACCTGTATCTTGTTCAAGAAGGTGGCAAAGCCATGCGATATGGCATTGGTATTGGCCGGGCTGGTTTTGAATGGAGCGGTCGCGCGCGGGTTGGCTGGAAACAGGAATGGCCTAAATGGACGCCTCCTGCGGACATGATAGCGCGGTTACCGGAACTTGAAAAATACAGCGCCAGAAATGGCGGCATGCCGCCGGCTCTCGATAACCCGCTGGGCGCTCGGGCGCTTTATATTTTTCAGGGCAACAAGGATACCTTGTACAGATTGCATGGTACCGGCGAAGCCTTCAGTATAGGCAAGGCGGTGTCCAGCGGTTGTATTCGGCTGCTAAACCAGGACGTAATTGATCTATATCGCCGGGTTCCGACAAACTCACCCATTCTTGTAATTTGAGGTCTGATCGATGGTCGCCAAGAAAACTGTAATTGCCGTAACTGCCATGTCGGTTGCGGCTGCGGCTGCCGCTGCATTGTGGGTAACCCAGATTCAGTCCCAGGTGAAACCGGGGGCAATATTCAAACCGGATAATGCCATGATCGTGGCCCAGGGCAAAACCATATACAATGAAAATTGTGCGGCCTGTCATGGTCAAAATCTGCAGGGGCAGGACAATTGGCAAACTCCCAACGAAAATGGATTATTACCTGCCCCGCCGCATGATGAATCCGGCCATACTTGGCACCACACTGACAAGGTGTTGTTTGACATCACCAAAACAGGGCTGGCCAAATTGATTGACGATGACAGTTATAAAACCGATATGCCGATATTTGACGGCGTGCTTTCGGATTCCGATATTGTCGCCGTATTAAGTTATATCAAGTCCACCTGGCCCAGGAATATTCAGGAGCGTCACGACCAGATGAATGCCCAGCAGGCTGGAGGCAATTGACCCGGTGGAGGCCGGGAAACAGCCCAAATTTACTGTGTGCGAAATATTACAAGAGCGTATCTTCGAATGATGAAACGCTCTTGCTTGACAATCCATCACTCGTTTCTGAAAATCGGCGCAGCATCGCAAAACCGGATTAATATCAAAGCGAATATTGACAAACCAAAATCGGGGGGCAGGACATAGACCATTCCAATATGATGATATTGCGAGCCATTCAGCAGGATGGGTCATTGTCGCAACGAGAGCTGGCCGACCGGGTGGGCCTGTCGTCCAATGCCTGCTGGAACCGGGTTCAGAACCTAAAAAAGCAGGGTATTATTCTCGGTCAAACCGTAAGGCTGGATCGTGAAAAACTCGGCCTTGGCCTGGTGGTGTTTGTCATGCTTCGTACCCGCCACCATTCAGCCGAATGGCTTGAGAAGTTTCGGCGACATGTATCAAACATACCCGAAATCATAGATTTTTATCGCATCGGTGGTGACTACGATTACATGCTGAAAGTCGTAACCAGTGATATGAAGAGCTATGACGATGTTTATCAACGGTTGATTTCAAAGGTCGAACTTGATTCGGTAACATCGTATTTTGCTATGGAAGCCATTGAAGAACAGCGCCCGTTGCCTGTTTCAGCAAGTGCCGCTGCCGGAAAATCCAGATAATCCGCGATTTATTGAAATAGGTGAACGCCGTCTGTTTACCGGTCGATTTGTCGTTCCATCAGTTTCTGAAACAATCTTGGTGATAATCTGGAAATTATCCACGCAAGCTTTGCGACCCGGCCCACCGGTATCATTGCTTTTTTTTGATCCAGTCCTTTCAAAATCACCCTGGCTGCTGCATCCGGCGTCATCGTATCAACGGCATCGGTTGCCGAACCGGGTTTGGCGATACCGTCACTTAGCTGTCCCGGCTTGCCGACATTTGTCGCAACAAATGAAGGTGCAGCAATCAATGTCGTAACTCCGTGTATTTTCTCCTCGGAACGAAGTGAATTAAAAAAACCCTCAAGTGCATGTTTGCTCGCCGCGTAGGCGGTTCGTTTGATGAGCGGTGAAAAACCCGCCACCGAAGATATTGCCAGATGCACCCCTTTTGACTGGCGAAGCGGCAGAAGAAACGCCCGCGCACACGATATGGCCGCAAAATAATTGACCTCGAATACCTTGCGATGTCCGGCATTAGAGGTTTCACCAAAGAACCCTATTTGGGTAATGCCCGCATTATAAATCACCAGATCAATAGAAGGTTGCGCAGCGATAATATCTTCGGCAACCTTGGCCAGCGCCGCGTTGTTTGTTAAATCGCATGCATAGGCTGAGACATTTTCCAGTTCCTGAATTTGATCAAGGGCTGGTCCTGGCAGATCAAGAATGACCACATGCCAGCCACGCATTAAGAGCTCATGGCAAAGGGCGCGTCCAAGTCCCCCCGCACCACCAGTGATGATCGCTGTTTTCATAAGCCTGCCGCCCTGCGCCATAAATCAAAGACCTCTTCGCTCGACAGTTCCGGTGAATAACCAAATTTCGATTTCAGTGCAGAATTATCCAGCACGGGGCGATATTGCAAAAATCGCACCTGTTCCGGCCCATATCGGCTCAGGCCAAGCGGTTTGGCAATTCCAAGGGCCAGTTTGAGCGCTGATGCCGGCAATTCAATACAGGACTTGCCCATCGCTGCAGCGATATCACGAATTCCCATCGTGCCATCGCCTGCACAATTGAAAACTCCCGCCGGTCCATTGGTTGCTGCCCGTGCCAGAATGCGGGCAAGGTCACGGCTCCAGATAAAAACAAACGGGCTGTGCGACCCGCGCAATGCCAGCAGGCGCTTTTTGTGAAACAGTGCAGTGATCTGGTTTTCCAGTCCCGCACCAAGCACGGTGCCAACACGCAGTATCACCTGCTCCAGTTCAGGGTGTTGCAGACGGGCTTTTTCCAGCATGTTTTCAACCAGCCGCTTGTGCCATGAATAGGGAAACTCCTCATTTCCCCTGATCGGATCACTTTCCTGCAACGGGACTGAATTGTCCGTATGATATCCATAGGCCGCGCCTGATGATGTAACCACAATGCGGCGGACCTTGTTTGCGATGCAGGCATCGAGCACCGATTGAGTGCCCTCCACGTCAACCTTGTATTCAAAATCCCGCGTGGATCCCTTCGGCGGGGTTACGATTGAAGCCAGATGAACCACAATATCGGGCTTTTCTTCACTGATAACAGTTTCAGGATCATTGCCCGTAACATCGAGCTTGCGGAAGCGCGCATTGGCTAACAATGCGGGTTCATGGATATCGGTAGCGACAATATCTTCGTTTTCACCGATTTCCTGCAACAGGGCCTGACCCACGGCCCCAGCCGCGCCGGTAATCAAAATCCGGCTCATTGCCTGGCTACTTTTCTGGAAAGGAAATTTGCCAGCGCAAGGCCCGTAACCGCATGCCAGATACCCCAGAATGCAGCAACAACCGCCATGCCGCCAAGGCCGCCAAAAAACCCGAAAATTAACACCAGACCAAGGCCGGAATTCTGAATACCGGTTTCAATAGTCACCGCGCGGCGATCAAATTCGCTCAGCCCCAGCAACCGCGCCATTGTATAGCCACCGCCCAGAGCCAATGCGTTGTGAATGAACACGAGACCGGCGACCATCCATGCATAATTAAGGAAAAACGACCAGTTGGCCGCAAGCGCCAAAACAATGAAAGCGATAAATATTGCCATGGACAGCAATTGCATCGGCCGACGGATGCGAGCAGTGAATTCGGGTTTTTTGCTATTCAACCAGATGCCGATCGCCAATGGCAAAATAAGCATCAGCGTAACCGTAATTGCAATCTGTACCGGATCAATGGAGGTCTTTGTCAAAATTTCCCGGGTTGGCGGGTAAAGGCTGCCCCAAAAAGCAATGTTCAGGGGCGTTAATAATATGGCACCTGCGGTTGCAAAGGCGGTCATTGAAACAGAAAGTGCAGTATTGCCACCAGCCCGATGTGTAATGAAATTGGAGATGTTGCCACCTGGACAGGCTGCAACCAGTATCAGCCCCATGGCAATAGACGCACGCGGTTCAAGCACAACAATCATTACATAGGTCAAAACCGGCAACACAATGAACTGTGAGGTAAGGCCGGTTAGCAGCGGTTTGGGTGCTTTGGCCAGTGCCAAAAAATCACGGCCGCGCAAATCAAGCGCGATGGAAAACATAACAATTGCAAGAATGGCATTAAGCAGAACCAGACTGCCCGGGCTGAAATTCAGAAATATCTCGTCGATGTCTTTCATGCCTGCTCCCGCTTCAACATCTTGATCCGTTTCGTCACAGCGCCGCGAAATGCATCCTTGTCGACATAATAGGCCATGCGCGCAAGTTTGATATAGTTCATGCCGCCGGTTAGCCGCTCAAAGCCGCTTTTCTTTTCTGCCTGTATGGTTTTTGCCGCAGCGTTGTTGGCAACCAGTCCTCGGATATAACGTGCCACCAGTTCGGCTTGCTCGTGCCGTCCCTGCCAGCCAAGCCCGGTGGCTTCAACCATGCCCAACACAAAAATATCATCCCGCTTTGGATGCATGGCGTTCAAAAACAGCTGCGGCGCGTCATCCTTCCAGTTGAGCAATTGTTTGTCGATGAACGGATAGTGCAGGCTATAACCGGTCGCAGCCAGGATCATATCGTAGTCGGTTTTTGTACCGTCCTGGAAGTGAACGGTTTTGCCATCGAGCCCTTCGATATCAGCCCGTACTCTGATATCGCCATGGCCCGCATGAAACAGGATCAAGGAATTCACCACCGGATGGCTTTCGTAAAGCGCATACTCCGGTTTGGGAAAGCCGTATTTTTGTGGATCGCCAACGAACCACCGCAGAATTATGCCATCAATGCGCCGCTTCAGCCACATGGGCAGTTTTATCGCTCCGCCCACCGTATCAGCGGGCTTGCCAAAGATGTATTTGGGAACAAAATAATACCCCCGGCGCACCGAGATATCACACATCTTACCGTGGTGAATGGCGTCGATCGCGATGTCGCAACCGGAATTTCCCGCCCCGACAATCAGCACCCGTTTGTCGCAAAACTGATCCGGTGAACGATATTGCGATGAATGAATGAGTTCGCCTGAAAATGTTCCCTGAAATTCGGGCATGTTGGGTTCAGACAAAGTGCCATTGGCAATCAGGATGCCGGCAAACACAGCTTCCCTCTGAACACTATCTTCAAGCCATGACACGCGCCAGCCATCACCATTTTCCCCAAGTGGTTCAACTCTGGTAACCTCAGTGTTGAAAAGATAATGGCGGTAGAGATCAAATTTTAAGGCAAAATTTCGAAAATAGTCCCTGAGTTCCACATGGGACGGGTATTCTGCAGTACCTTCCGGCATTGGAAAATCATCGAATTCGGTCATTGTTTTCGACGAGATCAGATGAGCGGTATCATACATGGTCGATCGCGGACCATCGATATCCCACAATCCGCCGACATCGCTGTGCAACTCAAAACCCTGGAATGAAACACCCTGTTCAACCAGGGTTTTTGCCATGGCCAACCCCATCGGGCCGGCCCCGATTAGCGCAAACTTTTCTTTTGTCTCTTGTTCCACAGCCAATCAATTCACCTGTTAAGTGCCGTTTCTGGCCAGCCTGTAGGATCACTTGTGAGAATACAAGGTGGCGTGGGGTTGATTGTTGTGTTTATCCAAAGCCAAACAAACCAACCCGGGTGCAGTTGCAAATATTGCAGTAGAAACAAAGTGATTGGCCGATAAACTTCACCTGCAAACCGGGTTTCTTTAGCTATGAAGCGGCTGACTGATCATGTTCGTTGATGTCCGGATTGATAACATTTTATAGATCAGCGTAACGCAAATTTACCTTTGTTTTGCAGATGTTCCCAAAACCGCCACAAATGAAGATAAGATCAAGGTGTTCCGCTTGGGGGGTGAACATTGTAAGGAGTATCCACCATGCGGAAGGAGCTATGGCAGCCTGCGCTGTCGGGCGCAGTCGTTGACCGCGACCCTTTGAAGAATTTGCCTGATATTCAGACAATCATTCCCAAAACCGAACCGGATTCCAGCCCCGATGCCAATGTTGTTGCCGTTGAATTGGCGGCAACGCCTGACGTTCATCCAATGTTGCGCGAGGCTGTAGCCTCGCTCGATGAAATGCTTGAAGCTGAGCTTTCGGCTGAAACTTCCAAACAGGAAGCGGAAGAGGAGGACAGCGTTCACGCTGCAATTCTGGCGGCATTTGAAAGCAAAAAAGAAGTCGAAACCGCCGTTGAAGATGTCAGTTCCACCTGTGATGATCTTAAAGAGCTATGGGATGGTGAGCTTGTAGCCATGCCGGAATGCACGGACTGGCCAGACCCGATGCCCGTTTCGCGGTTTGGCGAGGGTGCAATCAATGCCGAAAATGATAATCAATCCGGTTCTAGATTTGCTTTGTCGATGCCCTCTAAGCGCATGCTGGCATCGTCCGGGGCGATATTGCTGTTTTTAACAGCCGCCTCTGTTGCCTATTTTGATTTTGGTGCCTCAACCGATGAACAGAGTGCGACGGTGGCAATGGTTTCCGATAATTCAGAGAAATCTCTTGCAGCCAAGGAAACTCTGGTTGCCAATGCCGGTAAATTTACCATGCCTGCCTCGGCAGAGCCCCAGCTTAAACTGGCTCCGGTGGTCAGGCAGGCAGTTCAAACAACCGGGCAGATCGGAGTTACCCAGGTTGAGAAAAACTATTTTCCGCCTGATCCTGAGGTCGACACCCCGATTGAAACCGTGGTTGCCCGCGTCGAGGCAACGGAAAACTCAACCGGCCCAAAATCCACCAATGCCGGCGGGCAGGGAAATCTTTCCGAACGGTTTTTCGGTGTTGAAAAACCCGCGGATACCTCACTGGCTGCAGTGGCGGACTCACCTCTTCAGGATGCTGCCCCATTACCGCAACCAACCAGAGTTAAAACAGTAGCATTGGTGCGCAACCAACCGGCACGATCTCAGACAATACGGTCAAAACCGTCAAAGCGGGCGGAGGTGACGGTCAAACAGGCCATAAACAATGCCAAGGCAATTGATACGCTGACTTCTGGCCAAAGGGCACAATTATTGCCTCGGCTGATCGAAGGTGAATGTGTTGCAAGCGCACTTGGCAAGGTTGCCGGAAGGGTTTCGCCGGTATTGATGCGTGATCTGCTGACCAGTCTCGACAGTGATTGCTGACAATTGGTGCAACACATATGGTTTCAGCGAGGTGATGCCAAAATTGGCAAGCCGGATTGAAATCTGAGTTAAGGAGCTGAAATTCAAGCTCTGGCCGATCACATCAATTGTGATCTGCCGGGCACAACCGGTTTGGGGGAACCACAATTTCTATGCCACCTGGCTGGTCCAGTTGGTGACAATGAGGGAGAATTTACGGTGAGAAGTCTAATCAAACTGGCGGCATTATTGTTGCTATTGCCACTATTGATTGCCGGACAGGCATCGACGCAAGAGTTCAAGAAGAACATTATGACCGGTGGTCCCAAGGGCACCTATATCCAAATTGGTCGCAACCTGGCCAAACTTGGCAATGAATGTGGCCGGACACTCAATGTGGTTGAAAGCGCCGGCTCGCTGGAAAACCTGATTGCAGTGCGATCAAAGCTGAATACACAATTCGGCATCGTGCAAAGTGATGTGCTCGACTACCTCAAAGCCTTCCAGGCCGGTGACAAGGAACTGCAAAACGCAATCTGGGGCGTGAGAATTATGTTTCCTCTCTACAATGAGGAAATCCATATTCTGGCTAATCAGGACATTCGGGTACTAAGCGATCTTGCCGGCAAGAAAGTTGCCATTGGCAAAAAAGACTCCGGCACTTTTTTAACCGCCTCACTGATCATGGATATTATGAAGGTTAATTCAGCTGAACGAGTGCCACTCGGATCAGGGGATGCATTGCAAGCCCTGTTGGACGGTGAAATTGACGCGATGTTTTACGTTGCCGGCGCGCCAACCAAACTTTTTGATGACCCCCGCATTGCGAGTGCCAATCTTCACCTGTTACCGCTCAACGAAACCCCGCTGCTGACAACCTATATTCCCTCCACCATCAAGGCGGGCACATATCCATTCATGGATGAAGCGGTTGATGTTGTAGCTGTTAAAGCTGTTTTGATGACCTATGAGTATCGGGCGAAAAAAAATGAATATCAAAGGCAGAGCTGTAAGGCAGTCTCGGATTTTTCAAACCTGCTGGTGACGAATCTCGATCGGCTGAAAAAGGAAGGTCATCCGAAGTGGAACAATGTTGATTTGACCGCTATACCGCCTGGCTGGAAAGTCGCCAAATGCGTAAAGAAAGGCATGGCACTTTCCTACAAGCTGCAATGTTCAAGACGCCCGGTAACTTTTGCGACGCCTGCCTATACGCTGGACAAGGAATATCTGAACCTGCTGAAACAGCGGATGAAGAAAAAGTCGAATTAGACGCCGCCGCTCTAGACACAGCGTCCGCCGTCTACCTCCATGGCGACGCCGGTAATGAAGTCTGCCTCGTCTGAAACCAGATAAAGGGCGGCGTTGGCCATATCGCGTGGTTGCGAAAAACGGCCAAGCGGGATAACCGACTTGAACTTGGCGCGGATTTCGGGCGTATCTTCACCCATGAAATCGGCAAGCATGCCAGTTTCGCCGGCAACCGGGCAAAGGCAGTTTACCCGGATATTTTTAGGTGCAAGTTCCACGGCCATGCATTTGGTGGCGTTGATGACCCACGCCTTTGAGGCATTATACCAAACCAGACCCGGGCGTGGGCGCAATCCGGCGGTTGACGCGGTTGAAAGGATGGTGCCACCGCCCTGCATTTCCATGATCGGAACCACCACTTTCGCCGCATGATAAATCGCTTTCATATTGACGTCGGCAATGAAATCATAGGTGCGCTCGTCGACCTCGTTGAGCGGCATGTTCTTGTGGGTCACGCCTGCATTATTGACTAGAATATCCAGTCGGCCAAAATTAGAAATCGCCAGGTCAATCATACCTTTGGTTTCATCAAACTTGCTGACATCAGCCTTGATGGCGGTTGCGGCCTCTCCGATTTCATCGGCTACACGATTGGCGGCAATTTCATTGATGTCTGCAACAATGACCTTGGCTCCTTCTTCGGCAAAGCGTTTGGCCATGCCTTCACCAAACCCCGAGCCGGCACCGGTGATGACCGCTATTTTATTTTCAAGCCGCATCCACATTCTCCTGAATTTTTCACCTGATGCTCAGGCATGATTAAAGACGATGGTTTTGGTCGTTGACATGTGAAAAAGTCCGTCAAAGCCTTTTTCCCGCCCGTGGCCGGATTTTTTGAAACCACCAAAAGGTAACTCGATACCACCGCCAGCGCCATAGGCGTTCACATAGACCTGTCCGGCCCGCACCCGTTTGGCCATGCGCATCTGCCGCGCGCCATCTTTAGTCCAGATACCAGCGACCAAACCAAATTCGGTGTCATTGGCAAGTGTAATGGCTTCTGCTTCATCCTTAAACGGAAAGGCGGAAAGCACCGGACCAAAAACCTCTTTTTGAGCGAGATCAGAATGGGCAGGCACATTGCCAAAAAGCGCCGGGGCACAATAATATCCCCCTTCCGGCGCATTGCCGGCAATCGACCCCTGCGCCAACAGCTCGATACCGTCTGATTGTGCCTGATCAATAAACCCCTGCACCAATCCATGCTGTTTTTTACTGATCAGCGCGCCGAGGTCGAGATCGGCATCATGCGGGCCGGCAACAAGTGCTGAGAATTTTTCTGCTAGCATATGGCTGAATTTGTCGTAGATTGAGGCTTCGATCAGCACCCGCGATCCGGCTGAACAAGTCTGCCCTCCGTTCTGAATGATCGCGTTGACGATAACTGGCAGCGCTGCATCAAGATCGGCATCGGCAAAAACGATCTGCGGAGATTTGCCGCCGAGTTCCATGGTAACGCCGCGATTGTTCACCGCTGCTGCCTGCTGAATGGCGGTGCCGGTTGGCGGGGAGCCGGTAAAGGTGACAAAATCAACACTCGCATGGGCCGACAAGGGAGCGCCCGCGTCCATTCCGGTGCCAGTCACCACATTAAAAGCACCACCGGGCAATCCGGCTTCCAGCGCTAGCTCGGCGATGCGCAAGACTGAAAGACATGCATCTTCAGCAGGCTTTAGTATCAGTGCATTGCCCATCGCCAGGCCTGCGCCTGCAACCCGGCCTAAGATTTGTGCGGGATAATTCCACGGGATAATTCCGGCCACTACCCCGTGCGGTTCGCGCAAAGTCAGCGCTACAAAGTCACCGGGAATAGGAATAGTGTCACCGTGAATTTTGTCCGCAGCACCACCATAAAATTCAAAATAGCGCGCGCAACCGGCTATATCGGCAATACCCTGCTTGATCGGTTTGCCGGTATCGCGCGATTCAAGCGCTGAAAGTTCAGCTGCATTTTGATTGATGAGATCAGCCAGTTTTAACAATACCCGCCCGCGATCGACCGCTGACATTGCGCTCCAGTCGCCATCCTCAAAGGCAAAGCAGGCAGCTTTCACAGCCGCGTCAACGTCATCGGCGTTGCTTGCGGCAATTGAGCCAAAGGGCAGGCCATCCGAAGGGCAAACCACATCCATGCGCTTGCCGGAGATTGCCTCAACTTGCTTGCCGTCAATAATGTTTTTAAATGCGTGCCCCTGCGCAACAGTGGTGGCGAGTGGGTGTCCCATAGCGCGGTATCCTGCCTGTTTGTGTAAAGTGCCGTTGGTTTCTGTTTGCACTATTATGGGCGAATCCATCAAGAAAATAACGCCCGACGCGTGAATTTATCGAGCAGCTTAAAAAAATTTACCAGTTGGTAAAAAATATTGACCGGAATCCCAAAACAAGGCATTCTCCATACAAAAGCAATTCGGGAACAGAATTTTGTCATAGGCAAGACAGTTTCACGAAAATGGGAGAAACCTGGTGTCAAATGCGCTTAAATCCGGGATCAGCAGTGGCCTGCTTGACCCGGACCAATATTCTGAAAACTTTTCTGATCTTCATCCGCGGCTGACCCGCCATGAGGCATTGGTTGAAGCTGATCGCTGTTATTTTTGTTATGATGCGCCGTGCATGAATGCCTGCCCGACAAGTATCGACATACCGCTGTTCATTCGCCAGATTTCGGTTGGCAATCCTGCCGGTTCGGCAAAAACCATTTTCACCGAGAATATTCTGGGCGGCATGTGTGCGAGGGTTTGTCCAACAGAAACCCTGTGCGAAGAGGTTTGTGTGCGTGAAGAGGCCGAAGGCAAGCCGGTCAAGATCGGCCAGTTGCAGCGTTTTGCGACAGATCACTACATGGATAGAGGCGGCCAACCCTTTGATCGAGCCAATGCGACGGGTAAAAAGATCGCCATTGTCGGTGGCGGCCCGGCGGGCCTTTCATGTGCACACCGGCTGGCGCGTTATGGCCATGATGTAACGATATTTGATGCCCGTGAAAAAGCCGGAGGGCTCAATGAATATGGCATTGCTTCTTACAAGTCTGTCGATGATTTTGCCCAAAAAGAGTTGGCATTTATTCTCGGTATTGGCGGAATTACCATTGAAAACAACAAGGCGCTGGGTTCCGATATTTCCCTTGATGAGTTGAAGGCCGGGTATGATGCGGTATTTCTCGGCATTGGCTTGGACGATGTAAATTCACTTGGGCTGGATGGCGAGGACGCCCCTGGCTGCATTGATGCGGTCGATTATATTGCCGACTTGCGTCAGGCAGAAGATCTGGCCAATCTGCCGGTTGGCCGCAAAATTGTCGTTATCGGCGGCGGCATGACCGCCATTGATGTGGCGGTGCAGACCAAATTGCTGGGTGCTGAAGAGGTGACAATTGCCTATCGCCGTGGAGCCGATGCAATGGGTGCATCCAAATATGAACAGGAATTGGCCCAGACCCACGGGGTTTCTATTCGCCATTGGTTGCAACCGCACGCATTGGTGCTTTCTGAATCCGGTGCAGTTGAAGCCATTGAACTGGAAGTTACCAGCCAAAGCGCTGGTCGTTTATCCGGCACTGGCGAGATGATAACCCTGCCTGCAGATATGGTGTTTAAAGCGATTGGCCAGAAACTGAAATACGATCCGCTGGCCGGCGCCGACATTCAACTTGACGGCAATCGTATCAAAGTCGACGAAGATCGCAAGACCAGCGATGAACATGTCTGGGCTGGCGGAGACTGCATTGCCGGCGGTGAAGATCTAACCGTTGCCGCGGTTGAAGATGGAAAAGTTGCAGCGGAAAGCATTCACCGCGCGTTGCAGGATTGAGGAGAAGATTATGGCTGATTTATCGATTGATTTTTGCGGGATCAAATCTCCCAATCCGTTCTGGCTGGCCTCCGCCCCACCAACCGACAAGGCCTATAATGTCATTCGCGCGCTGGAAGCCGGATGGGGCGGTGTGGTATGGAAGACACTTGGCGAAGACGGGCCGCCGGTGGTTAATGTCAACGGACCCCGTTACGGTGCGGTTTACGGCTCCGACCGGCGATTGCTCGGTC
>JALTNS010000207.1 GCA_027000565.1 Rhizobiaceae bacterium
CCATTATCGCGAGCCGATTGACTTTAGTGTTCAGCGGTTGGTGCAGGCAAATAATATTCTGCGCAAATGGCGGGGAATTGTTCGTGGAATTTCCGACGATCTGCCCCGTGGAGAGGATGTTGATGCCGGCACGCTCAAATACTTGTCCGAGGATTTGAATACCCCGGGCGCCATTCAGCATCTTTCGCAGATGGCTAAAAATCTGAATACCGATGTTGCAAAACAGGGTTTTCTGGCATCGCTCGTGCTCTTGGGAGTTGAGATTGAAGTTTCCGAGCAGCCCGATATTTCCACTTCGGTTCAAAGCCGGATTGATACCCGCCTTGCTTTCATTGCCGAGAAAAACTGGGCCGAGGCGGATCGTATTCGTGACGAATTGCTGGCGAAGGGCATTCAGTTGAAAGATGGCAAGGACCCGGATACCGGGGACCGTATTACCACCTGGGAGGTCAGGCGGTGAACGGGCCTTACGCACCGATCTCTCCCGGCAATGCCGGGAATGGATGCCCGTCAGGAGCCAAGTCATGACTCAATCTTCCCTTACCGGTGGTTGCCAGTGCGGAGCCGTACGCTTTCGAATTGACGGTGAGACGGGACGCTCGTCGATTTGCCATTGCCGCATGTGTCAAAAGGCTTTTGGTGGCTATTTTGCAGCTTTGGTTGGTGTCAAAAAAGGTTCGCTGACCTGGACCAGAGGCGCGCCAAGCCATTTTCAAAGTTCCAACAGGGTCAGTCGCGGATTTTGCAATAAATGCGGAACGCCGCTGACCTTTGAACACCCCGATGGCATTGACCTGGCGCTGGGCGCCTTTGACCAGCCTGAAAAAGTGTTGCCGGTATTGCAGGTTTCGCCTCCGCAAGAAACCATTGCCGGTTTTGATGAATTGCACAATTTACCGCGTCGCGAACCGGGCGAGCAGGTGAAGGTTGATGAATATCTGGCCTCGATCCGGTCCTATCAGCACCCGGACCGTGATACGGAAATCTGGCCACCGCAGGAGCAGGGCAAATGAGCAACGACGAGCCATCACCGGACCGGCAGGCGGCGATGCCAAAATGGTTGTTGTACAAAATCGTTGGTAGCGCGGCCATTATCCTTTTTGTAACCGCTGCGGCGTTAATTTACGCGGGAATATTGGGGTAAGAAGATGAGTATGGATAAACTATATCTTTTTGATACCACATTGCACCGCCCGCCTTGTCCGCAGCGAAGCGAGGACAGGCAAAGAGAACCAAAGCCTTGTCCGCAGCGAAGCGAGGACAGGCAAAGAGAACCAAAGCCTTGTCCGCAGCGAAGCGAGGACAGGCAAATCGAAAAAGCAGCCGGCGCGCAGACCTGGTGGATATCACAATGAGCAAAGAAAAACTGTATCTTTTTGATACCACATTGCGCGACGGCGCGCAGACCCCCGGCATCGATTTTTCGGTCGAGGACAAAATCGCCATTGCCAAAATGCTCGATGATTTTGGCCTTGATTATGTTGAAGGCGGCTATCCGGGTGCCAACCCTGCCGATACGGCTTTTTTTACAGAAAACCGAACTGAAAATGCCAAATTTACCGCCTTTGGCATGACCAAACGGGCCGGAGTTTCAACTTCCAATGATCCCGGACTAGCCGCACTTCTGGCTTCCAGTGCAACTGCAATTTGTTTTGTCGCCAAGGCGTGGGATTATCATGTGCGAGTGGCGCTCGGCTGCACCAATGAGGAAAACCTGCAATCTATCGAAGCATCAATAAAAGCCGCCATCGAAGTCGGCAAGGAAGCCCTGCTGGATTGTGAACACTTTTTCGATGGTTACAAGGCCAATCCGAAATATGCACTGGCCTGCGCCAAAACTGCCTATGAGGCCGGTGCGCGCTGGGTTGTATTGTGCGACACCAATGGTGGTACATTGCCCGGTGAAATTTCCGAGATCGTCCAAAAAGTTGCCGAACACGTGCCGGGCAAGAACCTGGGCATTCACACCCATAATGATACTGAGCAAGCGGTCGCCAATACCCTTGCGGCAGTGCGCGCCGGAGTGCGGCAGATTCAGGGCACCATCAACGGCATTGGCGAAAGGTGCGGCAATGCCAATCTGATTTCGATCATTCCGACTTTGCTGTTGAAGGCGGAATTTGCAGATAAATATGAAACCGGCATTGACCATAACAAACTGAAGGAAATTACCCGGTTGTCACGAGCCTTTGATGAGTTGCTCAACCGCGCACCACAGGAGCAGGCGGCCTATGTCGGTGCGTCTGCATTTGCCACCAAGGCCGGTATTCATGCATCCGCATTGTTGAAAGAGCCTGAAACCTATGAGCATGTGCCGCCCGGCTCAATTGGTAATTCGCGCCACGTAATGGTTTCCGATCAGGCGGGCAAGTCGAATTTTTTGGCCGAACTTTCAAAACGCGGCATCGAGGTTTCAAAATCCGATCCACGGCTCGATACACTGATTTCGCTGGTTAAAGAGCGCGAGGCGGAAGGTTTTGCCTATGAGGCGGCGGATGCCAGTTTTGAGCTTCTGGCAAGGCGTTCGCTCGGCGGGGTGCCGGTGTTTTTTCAGGTGGAAAGTTTTCGTGTGGGGGTCGAGCGTCGGTTTAATGCGATAGGTGAAATTGTTACGGTTTCCGAAGCGGTGGTGAAACTGAATGTGGCGGGTGAGCAGTTTTTATCCGTGTCCGAAGGACAGGGACCGGTGAACGCGCTGGATTCGGCCCTGCGCAAAGACCTTGGCAAATATCAAAGCCATATCGAGGATCTCGAACTGGTTGACTACAAGGTGCGTATTCTCAACGGCGGCACCGAGGCGATAACAAGAGTGTTGATTGAATCAACCGATGAAAGCGGCAAACGCTGGTGGACCGTTGGTGTGTCCGACAACATTATTGATGCCTCTTTTCAGGCGCTGCTGGATTCAATCACCTACAAACTGATGAAAAGCGACGCGGTTGTATAACAAACGCGGGTGTTGTGGTGGCGAATTAGACTGCGTCATGTTCTCATTGATGCAGTCAGGTTGCGAAAAGCGGCCAGACCGTTTCCGTATAAACGTAAATCAGTCTAAACAGCCGTGAGCGAAAACAAACGGTGCGAATCCGTCAAAGACGGACATGCACTGGTAAAATTTTCTAAAATTGCTCGGCGATTTTGAACTCACCGGCAGCACTGATTCGTTCTGCCTCGTCCAGCAATGCTGGCAGTATTTTTTCCGCATTTTCGATAACAAGCGGTCGCACGAGGGCAGCTGAATGAAAAAACCCCTCATCACTCATGTGGTCAAACAGGTTGATCAATGGTGACCAGAAGCCGCCAATATCAGCCATTAATATCGGTTTGTTGTGGCGGCCAAGCTGGCTCCATGTGAGAATTTCAACCAGTTCCTCCAGGGTGCCAATGCCGCCGGGAAGGGCCACAAATGCATCGGACTTTTCAAACATCAAGTGTTTTCGTTCATGCATGTTCTTGGTCAAAATAACCTCGCTGCCATCAAGATGGCCATTATTATGACGCTCCCGTTGAATTAAAAATTCTGGAATGATACCAATAACTTCACCACCGTTGTCGCGCACAGCGCTGGCGACAGTTCCCATAATACCGCGGGTGCCGCCGCCATAGACCAGCCGGATGCCGGCCGCGGCAAGTGCCCTACCCAGGGTTTCGGCCGCATGGCTGTAGGTTTCATTATTTCCGTTCGAAGATCCGCAATAAACGCAGACTGATTTTATTTTACTCATGAATTTCTACAATGCCTTTCCCCAAGCGTTGACAAATTTTGGTAACGGGATTTGAACAAGCGTTTCAGGAAGTGATTTACCATTCTGCATTTTTTACGCCTATTAATCCCGTATTAAGATTCCATTGTCGCAACACGTGTTGTAGAACACACCGGAGTGAAGTGAAACAAGCTGGTTTGCAATACAAAACGTTAATTCGATCGCTGGTCGATTTTGGCGTTGCTCTTCCAGCCTAATTCGGGATTATACATGGCACAGTTTCCGCAGATTGCTTTTGCATTGTTTACCGGTGGTTTGGGAGCTGCAGGCATTGCTGCCGCCGTTGGTGTTTTTGATACGCCCGAACCCACAAAAACCACGCCTCCGGCTGCGGTGGTTGGCACGGAAACACCTGGCAAGGCAAAAAACAGTGAAGTTGCAGCGGTTTCAAAAGACGCTGAAACCAAAAAACCTGAAGCTGAAACCAAAAAACCTGAAAAAGTGGTAACGGCTCCGGTTGATACATCTCCGACCTTCGATATTTTGCGAGTGGAACCAGATGGTTCAACCCTGATTGCCGGCCGTGCAGCACCGGGTTCGACCGTTGAAATTGTTGATAGTGGTGAGGTCGTGGCGACCACCACCGCTGGCAGCAACGGTGATTTTGTTGCGGTTCTCGAACAAGCACTAAAGCCCGGTGACCACCAGTTGGCTATTCGTGCAACTGATAAGGAAAACAAGGTTCAGCAGTCTGTTGAAACCGGATTGGTAAGCGTGCCTGCCAACAAGGACGGTGAACTGTTGGCCATGGTGATGAAGCCTGGCGCGGCGAGCCGGATAATCAGCAATACATCTGCCAGGCAGGGCAAAACACCTGAAGCCGCAGCAGAGACCGCCGTGGCGGCAAAAACACCAGAAGATGTGGATGTGGCTTCGGTTGAAACTAAATCGCAAGTCGAATCCAGCAAAGAGGGTGAAAAATCCAGCCCAGAAATTGCCGATACTGAAGCTGTTGAAAAACCGGATGCGGCTGCAGGCACGACCGGTACTGATACCAAAAATGCGACCCCGGAAAAATCACAACCGAATGACACAACCATGGCCACGGCGGCAAATCAGCCCGATGCGCCAGCAAAGAATACGGCTGTAGCGAAAGTTACAGCAGAAAAGTCTGAGGCAACACCATCAGACACCGAGGGGGCCGCTGCAATCAAGGATGATGCAGCGGCGAAATCTGATAGGGCAATGGTTGAGCAGGAAACGCCGCAAACCGCGCCGCAGGATACCTCATCGACAAAGGCCATGGCCGAAAAGCCGGATGAAATGCCAGTTGAAAAATCGACGGCGATGAAAGAGCCGGAATCAGCGGCCGAGAAGGTAGAAATGGCCGCCGGGGGAACGCAAGCTCCCAATCCGGACACAGCCAGGGTTGAGACCGCCGCTCCGGCTGTTGAGCCAGCGACCAAAACTGCTGAAACCGCGTCAGCAACGGCTAAAGAAGCAATCGCTGAAAGTGGTGGGACGGGCTCGAGCGAGCAAGCTGATCAACAGGTCGCGGCCATATCGACCGAA
>JALTNS010000208.1 GCA_027000565.1 Rhizobiaceae bacterium
CCGCTGTGCGTCCCAACATCCTGATGTTCATGACCGACAATCAGCCTGCCGAATTGTTGGGCTGTTATGGCAATGACGAAATCAGCACCCCGCATATCGATGCTTTAGCTGCAGACGGATTTCAATTCGACAATGCATTTTGTGTCAACGGTATGTGCTCTCCCTGCCGTGCATCGGTAATGACCGGGCTTATGCCTTCACAACATGGCATTCACACCTGGATTGACGACCGCTTGCGGCAAAAGTGGCCTGAAAACTGGAATGCGCTCGATGAATTTACAACATTGCCGGAAATTCTTGCAAGAAATGGATATCAAACCGCGCTAATCGGAAAATATCACATGGGCGCGCCGGAAATTGCCCAAAATGGATTTCAACACTGGGTTACCAGCCCCCACGGCCATGTGACCGACTTCTGGAACGGCACCTATATCGAAAATGGCAAACGCCAAACCTATGAAGGTCACAGCGTTGATTATTTCACTAACAAGACCATTGAATATCTGGATCGGGCACGGGCAGACATGCCATTTTTTGCCTTTGTTCCCTACAACGCCCCCTATGGTCACTGGCCCGCATTGAAAGGGCGGGCAAAAAATCGCTTTCGAGATTATTATGATGATGTGCCGATGCATTCAATCCCGCGCGAGGGCCTGCATGAAAATGCAATCGCGCGATTTTTGCGCAAGGCGTCTGACAGTGTTGGCGGTATCGATCACAGTTCGGAATTGCGCATTCCCAACGACCTGGAAACCCTGCGCAATTATTATTCAGAAATGAGCATGGTTGATGATGGTGTCGGGCGGGTACTAGAATATCTCAAACAACGAAATATCTATGATGATACGCTGATCATCTATACCACCGATCACGGCTTTTCGCTTGGCCATCATGGCATCTGGGGCCACTCGCAAGCGACCCTTCCGTCCAATGCCCATCGCGCGACATTTTCAATTCCATTGATATTTCGCCATGGCGAGCGTTTGCTTAACGCCAAAACCGCCACCCATGTCAGCCAGATTGATTTGTTCGCGACCTTGCTGGAATTAGCGGAAATTGCGCCGGATGGCCACAATGCCAATTCACCCGCCAGGAGTTTCGCCCAATCGCTCAATTCCGGCAAATTCAACAGGGATGACGAGGTGTTTCTTGAACAGGAGGAAACCCGCGCCATCCGCACACCAAAATGGCTATACAAGCACCGCTTTCAGGGCGCGCCTAACCCGCCCTATGCTGATGAACTCTATGACCTAACCAACGATCCTGCTGAAAATTCCAACCTAGTTGATGATCCCGCCTATTCCGAAATTGCCCGTGAGTTAATTGAAAAGATTGACGATTTTTTCAACCAATACGCTGACCCGCGCTATGATTTGTGGAAAGGTGGCATGCCGCAATCCAATTCCGACAAACCTTGGTTGTGGCAAGAGGCATGGGGCAGTGGCTGGGCCGCGGGTTTTCAAAAAGAATGATACTGGCGGTGTGCGGCGCATCAGCAGCCTATCGCATGTCGCTGGCAGGACATTGCTTCTTCCCATACGCGACATCTCCCGCCCCCTTAGCTGCCACAACATATTGTATTTAATGAATTTATAACTATGTCGAAAGAAAGAATCGGTTTAAACACGCAAGTCGCAATTCAATGATAGGCCGTCGCGGTCAGTACATCGTACAAACCCCTTCAAACATAACAGTACAAACAGGAGAAGTTCAGTGGCCCAGCTTACCATCGTTTACTGGAGAGATATTCCAGCACAAGTGATTGTCAAAGCCGGGCGCAGATCAGTTGCCAAACGTGAACTGAGTTTGCGGTTTACCGAAGCAATTGACATGTGTGCCATGCGTTCAGGTCTGGCCGAAACTGATGCGTATCTCGAAGAATGGCGCAAGGCTGCGCCTGTTGACGTGGGTGATGATCTTGAGGCGGAAGCAGATGCTGCGGCTGAAAAGATCGAAAAGGAATATGATAAAAACCGCCTGAAACAACTGATTGATTCAGAGGGGCGGGAAACGGTTTAGGCAAGGCCCCAAGGCAATCTTTCGGGCCGTTTTTAAAGGGTACCGCCATGATCGCCAAAATTGCAGCGTCGATCGAAATTTCTCCCAGGCAAGCAATTGAATTTGCCGAGTTGCCAGGTCTGTTTCCGACGGGTACGCGGGTTTATATTACCGACGTTGGCACCGACAGCCCGGCAACATTAACCGCCGCTGCAAAGCGGGTGCACGACCTTGGTTATAATCCGGTGCCGCATTTCGCCTCACGCCGCATGACGTCAACACAAATGCTGAAAGACCGGGTTGCCATGCTGGCCGGTGAAGCCGGAGTGCGAGATGTGCTGATCATCGGTGGTGGACTTGAGCACCAGGCCGGACCTTTTTCGTCAACTATGGAAGTGATCGAATCTGCAAATTTTGACCAACACGGCATTACCGACATCGCTGTTGCCGGTCATCCGGAGGGCTCGCCAGACTTTTCCGAAGAAGTGGCTATCGAAGCACTGCGGTTAAAAAAGAATTTTGCCCTGCGCACCGACGCTAAAATGCGTATTGTTACCCAGTTCGGCTTTGATGCTGATAAATTCATATTGTGGGCAGACGGCCTGAAAGATGTCGGCATCGACTTGCCGGTACATCTGGGTGTTGCGGGTCCTGCCAAAATTACCACACTGGTCAAATATGCTGCCATGTGCGGCATAGGCAATTCGATCTCATTTTTGAAGAAACGCGGATCAGCCCTTACCACCCTCGCCACCGGGTTTTCACCGGAAAGTGTGGTTGGACCGATTGAACACCATGTACAAACAGCTGAACACACGGCAATTCGCCAAATTCATGTGTTCCCGTTTGGTGGTGTGAAAAAATCTGCGCAATGGCTTGCGGAACGAGGCTCTTGGGATGTATATAACGATATAAAGAATTCTTTATATCATCCCGTGAACTCGAATCTCAAAGAAGCCTGACAATGACCCACACAATTGTTGCCTCCGCCACCAAAGAAATCATCATTGGTTTCGACCAGCCTTTCTGTGTCATTGGTGAGCGTATCAACCCTACTGGCCGCAAAAAACTGGCTGCTGAAATGCAGGCTGGTGATTTTTCCACTGTCGAGGCCGATGTTCTGGCACAGGTTGCTGCCGGTGCGACTATGCTTGATGTTAATGCCGGTGTTACCGCGGTTGACCCCAATGAGACCGAACCGCCCTTGCTGCGGCGGACTCTTGAATTGGTACAAAGCCTAACGGATCTGCCGATTTCGATTGATTCATCCGTTCCCTCGGCGTTGGCCGCCGGACTTGAAGTCACCAAAGGCCGCCCCTTGGTCAATTCCGTGACCGGTGAAGAAGATCGGCTCGAAGTTATCTTGCCATTAATCAAAAAATATAATGTGCCGGTTGTGGCGATTTCCAATGATGAAAGCGGCATTTCCGAAGACCCGGATGTACGCTTTGAAGTGGCCAAAAAGATTGTTCAACATGCTGCAGATTATGGAATCCCACCGCACGATATTGTGGTTGATCCGCTGGTAATGCCGATTGGCGCAATGGGAACCGCTGGATTGCAGGTTTTTGCCCTGGTGCGGCGTTTGCGCGAAGAATTAAAAGTCAACACCACCTGCGGTGCCTCTAACGTATCATTTGGCCTGCCTCATCGCCACGGCATTAATGCCGCATTCCTGCCAATGGCTATTGCATCGGGCATGACATCGGCAATAATGAACCCGGTTCGCCCGGCTGAAATGGAAGCTGTCCATGCCGCCAATGTACTGATGGGCAATGATGCCGATTGCGGCAAATGGATCATGACCTATCGCGACAGGGTTGCAACAACCGCCGCCCCCGCGACAGAAACCGCACCCGCAACTGGCAGAAGCGGCGGCAGGCGCGGTGGTCGAGCCGCCCGGCGGGGGTAAAATCAGGCCTGCTTAAATGGTTCAACAAAACCATAAAAAGGTCTAAACCGAAGCCATGCGCGATTCTGATAAACAACACCTCGTCCTGTTCATGCCTTCTGGCAAGCGCGGGCGCTTTCAATCCGGTACGCCGGTGATTGAAGCTGCGCGCTCGCTCGGGGTTTATGTGGAATCGGTTTGCGGCGGGCGTGGCATTTGCGGGCGATGCCAGGTCGAGGTTGCCGAGGGGGAATTTGCCAAACACAATATCTCGTCAAAAATGGACCACCTTTCGCCCTTTGGCGCGAAAGAAAAACGCTATGCCGAAAAGCGCGGACTGAAAGAAGGGCGCAGGCTCTCCTGTTCCTCGACCATCGAGGGCGATCTGGTCATCGACATTCCGCAGGATGTGCAACTCAATGCGCAGGTGGTGCGCAAGGCCGCCGATACGCGGGCAATCGAGCGTAATCCGGCAATCCATCTTTGTTATGTGGAAGTCGAACAGCCGGACATGCACAAGCCACTGGGCGATCTGGACCGGTTGCTTGCGGCACTTGAACGCGACTGGGGCCATGCGGACATCAAGGTCGATGCTCATTTGTTGCCGCAGGTGCAGACAATATTGCGAAAAGAGAACTGGGCCGTCACCGCGACTGTTCACAAGGACGATGAAAATGCCCGCCCGTCGCTGATCGCACTGGCACCGGGGTTGAAAAACGAAGCCTATGGCATTGCCTGCGATATCGGCTCAACCACCATCGCGCTGCATTTATCTTCGCTGCTATCGGGTGCGACTATTGCTTCTGCCGGTACATCAAATCCGCAAATACGCTTTGGTGAAGACCTGATGAGCCGGGTTTCCTATGTGATGATGAACCCCGAAGGCCGCGAGGCGATGACCATCGCGGTGCGCAAGGCCATCGACGAATTAATCGGCAATGTTTGCGAAGAAAGCGGCGTTGCGCGCGAAGATATTTTGAATGCGGTTTTTGTTGGCAATCCGGTGATGCACCATCTGTTTTTGGGCATCGATCCGACGGAGCTTGGTGGGGCACCTTTTGCGCTTGCGGTTTCAGGTGCAGTTCACATTAATGTATCCGAGCTCGACTTAACCCTGAACCGGGGCGCGCGGGCTTATATTTTGCCGTGCATTGCCGGTCATGTGGGCGCTGATGCGGCGGCTGCAACGTTAAGCGAAGGCCCGCACCGGCAGGATGAATTGATGCTTTTGGTCGATGTCGGCACCAATGCGGAAATCGTCCTTGGCAATCGTAGTCGCACGGTTGCGGCCTCCTCTCCCACCGGCCCGGCATTTGAAGGCGCGGAGATTTCTTCCGGCCAGCGCGCGGCCCCCGGTGCCATCGAGCGGGTACGCATTGA
>JALTNS010000209.1 GCA_027000565.1 Rhizobiaceae bacterium
TTCATCATTTGATGGAATCACTTTCGCATTAATTCGCTCACGGCCATTCGTGCTGCCTACGGCCTCCGCGGGGGTGGCGCACAGGCGCCGGGCCGCCCTCGCGGCCTGACTATTTCCGTATAAACGTGAACCTGTTTGCCAACCACAGCCCCGCGAAAAGTTGATCACAATTGTAAACGGTATTGATTGGAAAAAATTGCAAGCCGTGTAACGCTGAAGGTTAAAATTGATCCTCAAACAAACTGGAATTTTGATGACATCCATATCGCCACTAATTCCCCGTCAGCCGGTGCCTGATCTTGTTGTGACCACAACATCCGGCGATACTTGGAGGCTTTTGGAAAACAAACCGGAAAACTTCACCTTGATTGTGGTTTATCGTGGCCTGCATTGCCCGATTTGCCGGCGATATCTCGCAGACCTGCAACGGCATATTGGCGAACTTGGTGAGCAAGGTGTTGAAGTCATTGTAATTTCGACCGACACCGCCGAACGCACCCGCAAGGCCAAAGAGGACTGGAAGCTGGACAAACTAACCCTGGCTTCGGGCTTCAGTCTGGATGATGCGCGCGCCTGGGGGCTCTACATCTCGTCTGGACTGGGCGTAAATTCGACCGGGCTGGAGGAGCCGGAAATGTTTGGTGAACCGGGACTGTTTCTGGTTCGGCCCGACGGTACGCTGTATTTTGGCACCGTTCAGACCATGCCGTTCGCCCGGCCGCATTTTTCCGACATCACCGGCTCGATCAAATATGTAATATCCAAGGAATATCCCGCCCGTGGAGAAATTGTCGATCATAAATCGGGCGCCTGACCGAAATGCAATTCGGAGAACAATCCGGACAAGTTAGCAATCTCACGTGGAAACTGTAATGTTTTTGGCATGGGTTTCGCGCAGTAAAAGCGTCATCAAAAAACCCGCAAATGCCCAGGTGAGAATTAAAATGAAGGCAAAACGATAGTCCTGCGACGCATAAATTCTCGAACCGTTGAACATTGTGCCATTCCAGACCCAATCCAGGATCACCCCGACCAGGGGTTGCAATATCGCGCCGGATGCGACCGTCATCGCGTTGACAATACCGGCGGCCGAGCCGCTGTTTGATGGCAGCGATACTTCGCGTGCGAGGGCAAATGTCACGGCCATGCCACCGCCGGTAAACCCGGTTGTAGTAAACAGCGCAACCGTCAGCCACAGGGGCAGGCCGGGGACAAAAACAATGATCGCAAGGCAGGCACAAAGGACCGCCGAGGGGCCCACCAGCAACAATTTGCGCCGCCTGACCCTGTCGGAAAACCAGCCGCAAAATGGTGCGCCAACCGCCCATCCAAACAACATGAGTGAAACATAAAACGCCGCCTCAGGGCGAGTCAGTTCATAGGCACTGATCAAGTAGGGCGTGCCCCATAATCCGCCAATCGTCAACATTGGTCCGGTCATCGCCGTTGCGACAATGGCAATTTTCCAGATTTCCCGCGTCGATGCGGCAATTTTGAACCCGGTCCACACATCGCCCCAGCTGGTAACCGGCGTTGATGGTTGATCACCCGAAAGCGCAGGCGAATTGCGCACCACCAGAAAAATTACCGCCGCCAGAATAGCGGCAAATATCCCCGCATCAATCATCCCTGCACGCCAACCGTATCTTTCGACAAACAGGGCCAATGGTGCCTGGGCCAGCATGCCGCTCATCATCGCAAAAAACATTGCCAGTCCGGCCAGAAATGCAAATCTGTGTGGTGGAAACCACTTTGCTGCCAGCGCCAGCGAACCGATAAAACCGACCGCTGATCCGACGCCAATTAAAACCCGGCCCAAATAGGCCGCCGACAATGTTTCTGCCGTGCCAAACAACACCGATCCCAATGCTGCAATTGACAGGGCAATGGTTAAAAGCAACCGCGCACCCAGGCGGTCAAGCAGCGCCCCGAGCGGAATTTGCAAAATTACATAGGGATAAAAATAAAGTGCTGAAAGATAACCCAGAACCGCGCCACCGACAGCGAATTCGCGCATCAGATCGGCGACCATTACGCTTGGGGTTACCCGTTGAAAAAACGCATAACCAAAGGCCAGTGCGCTCAGCGACCAGATGAGCCAGGCGCGAGCACCGCCGCGATTTGTCGATGTGACTTCGGACAAGGATGTCTGTCCTGTAATTTGAGAAAAATTGCCGTTCGTTCGATCGGAAAACCAAATTTGCGGCCTTATATCTGAATAGCCGGAATATCTGGATCAGCATAGCGCTAATAATTGCGACTTTCCCAACACCGTTTTTGCCTTTCAACGTGAATTGATTTTCTGTGATCCAAACTCCGTACTAAACTACGGTAAAATGAAACAAACGAGCAGAAACCATGGAAAACCTGACAATTTCCAAAACCGCCCATAGAGCCGGCGTCGGTGTGGAAACCATTCGATTCTACGAACGCAAGGGGTTGATCGAACAGCCTCTTAAACCGCAGGATGGCGGTTATCGCATTTATCCGCAATCCGTGGTTCAGCAAATCCTGTTTATCCGGCATGCCCAGGAACTGGGCTTTTCCTTGCGCGAAATTGAAGAATTGTTGAGCCTGCGGGCCAACCCGAACAGCGATTGTGCCGATGTGCGGGCGCGCGCCAGCGAAAAACTTCTGGAAGTCGAGCGCAAGATTGATCAGCTGAAGAGTATCGGATCCGCTCTGATCAAGGTGATCGAGGCCTGTCCGTCCCGTGGCACGATTGATCAATGTTCGATTATCGAATCTATGGAAACACCCGCACCACCACAGGCTTGAATCGTGGTGAATGCGGCAGGTTGGGCCGGATGTGTGACGGCGTTAAAGGGGAAACTTTGAACCCCATTTTAGCGACGCAACAGGTCGCCGGGCGAGCAACCCACCCTTTCGGAACATTGAGCGAAGCGAACGGCGCGAGATCGAAAATGGCGGAGAGGAAGGGACTCACCGTCATCAACCTTCAACATCTTTAAATCATTGAATATTCTGCATATATTCCTTGGATTGGGTCACCAGCGTGGGTCACCAACCTGGACTTGCCTTGATAAAGTGGACAGCACCTATCTATCAAGCAGCTAGTTTTTTATACGCTGCCGGGCTGATATTTCGAAGGGCAGAGTGCCTGCGTCTTGGATTATAGAAGTCATTTATGTATCCAAATATTTTCCTTTCTGCATCATAAGGTGTTTCAAATTTCATGCGCTAGATGAGTTCGGCCTTGATGGTTTTGAAGAAGGCATCAACTGGAGCATTATCGTAACAATTACCTCAAGTCCGCTTCGGCCAGGTTCAGTAATCCGGTTTTTGTTTTTGATGATCGTATCTGTATTATGCAACATAGTGGTTGGTTCGCACGAGCATCAAAACAGATGGCCACGCTCTCTTGCAAGAAACGCACCGCCCTTAATTCAAAAACGTGGATAGAGGGCGGTGTCAGATCAAGTCGTTTCTATTACAGACAATTAAATAATACCCCTGCTTCCGCTTCGCGAAAACGCCGAGGCCTATTTGCAGAAATCTGTCTGTATAATCTGGCCGCCCTCTATAAACTCGATGCGCTTTTTCGTGCCAAGATAGGCTTCAAAATCGGGTCCGCCTTTGACCGTTTTTCCGTGTACAACCTGTCCGTTCATATTCTTGCCGAGGCGCTTAACCTGATAGAAAGTATTCGGTCCGGCCGAACCAACCCGAAAGGTGTTGGCTTCATCATCAAACGTCACAACATAACTTCGCCGCGGATTCTTGCATGTCATCTGTATTTGGGTCGCAAACACAGGCTCTGCAGCTAAACTAAGAATCAGCAAGATCGGGATTATCTTAAACATCGTTACATCCTCACACTAGTAAATCTTTTATTCCGGCCCCCCCTTTTCTCGATAATATCCCAACCGGCGGGACCATCGCAATGATTCAATTGCCATCCGTGACCCTTGTCAATGCGGCGCTCCCCAAGCATTTCTTTTTTAGGGGTCCATTGACGATCTTCCGTTCACGATTTCCCCATTTGAAGCGATAACCCGCCATTGATCCGCACGCTGCACAAAAGCCCGTTGTCGCGCCGGTCGACATTGGCAAAGGCGGTTGCGCCAAACTGCTTGACGCAATAGCCGGTCACGTCCGCCTTGTTTCCCCCCGCCGCAGTCATCCCGATGGACCCCATGAAGGAAACGAGAGCAACCAGGATAGACAATATGGTTTTTCATCATGTTCTCCCCTGCCAACCCTTGACTGAACCAACCGGTGCCAGCGGTTCGGAAACAGTTTTAACCGACCCCAATCACGTATGTTCCATCGCTTTACGGTAATCGCAAATATTTCGGTTTTTTGATGTGCTGGCTGTTTGCCATGACGTCGACCTTGAGGAAACTGGTATCGCCAAACAGAATTTTCACTTACAGAACATAACCTTGTCCCGGATTGAGGCCGTTAGCATTCACGATACGACCCCCCTTTACTTTATATCTTTGGCTATTTCTTAACTCGGAGATAGGTAATTTCCACTTAATTAAGTGTAAGTCCATTATATTAAGAGATCAACTGCAAAAACTAAAACTGAGCCCCCGCAAGACAAGTAAAATCAAAATGTACCACTAATTGACTTCGTGACTATGTCAGACAATAATCGTGCTTGGGGCGAGGCTGGAACAGTTTTCATTAACTTGCAGGCACCAACATGGAAATATATTCAATCTGTCGCGTATTTTTCTTCCTTATCCTGTTTGGCCTTGAAGCTGCTGGTCCGGTCAATGCCAAATACGCTTTGCCGGAGATTGAGCAGGTACCGGTCGAACGTTTGATCAGGAACATCAAACGCCGCATGATGGCACTCGACCATGCAAAATTGTCAAGCAAATATCTGGATCTTAAAACAGTACTGGCTCGCGTTCATGCGATGGCCTATGCTCAAAATATGTTAAAAATGCCGGTGGAGAAGAAAACCGGCGAGTTGTTTAAATGGCCTGGTGGGGAGCCCGCAATTCCCCATCAGGGAAAGCCACCAATCTATGGCCCCAAGTCGCATTTGACACGGGCACTGGCGCTTTACGAAGAGCTGCAACGTGTACTGCCCAACGACCGACGCCTGAAGCTTGGGTATGCCTGGAGCCTCGAACAAAGCGGCGCACGGATGCGGGCGATTGAAATCTACCGCGTCGTGGTGGCCGCTGGATGGAAAGATGATGAGCAAATCAAACTGGATTACTATGGGAGTACCTTAGCCGAGGAAGCGGCTCAGCGTCTGGTTGCGTTACTCGATCCAAAT
>JALTNS010000210.1:0-1294 GCA_027000565.1 Rhizobiaceae bacterium
GTGCGTCAGAGAATGGGTTGCCGCCCGCAATCAATTCGCTATCCTATACCCCGAGCGGTTCAACAAGTGACCCGTTTTAACCGCATGGGCCAGACCCCATACACAAAGATTCGGATATTCCCTACCTGAATTTCGTTTGATATCCAAATCTGCCAAAACCTCGGGACTTCCTGTTGCTGCTTTTGTGAAGCGCTTAGCCTTGCAAAGCTTCCAGCAAAACCGCGAAGCACCCGAAGAAATCGCTGAGCAACTTGCCGACCTGGAACGCGTTATTCGCACGATTGCGAACAACGTGAACCAGATGGCCCGCCACTCAAATCGCATTGGCCAGGTGCTCGACGAGCAAGAAGTTTTCTTGCACATTCGCGACCTAGAGCTTGAGCTGAAAGATGCAATTTCCCGCGCCGTGTCCCAGGGAAATGCCAACCAAGCTGCTCGGGATTCCGGCACATGATAATCAAGTCCATGAGCCGAAAAGTTCCGAGTTTTGCCCAGCTTTTATCGTATATAGAGCGAGAACCTGGACAGGAAGAATTCTGCATTCGCCACAATCTTATGGCTCGAGATTTGGAGAAGATTCGCGCCGAGTTTGAGCGAAATGGAAGCTTGCTTCCCAAGCGCAAAAACGGCGTGTATCTCTACCATGAAATTATCTCGATTACTCGCGCGAAAGGGCTTTCGGCCAAGCAGCAAAAAGACCGACTCTACCAAATTACTCAGAACTACATCGCGGCGCGGTGTCCTGATAATTTGGTATTTGGTGGCTTACACCAGGACAAAGACCACAGCTATCATATGCACCTTATGATCTCGGCCAATCGTGCAGGACATAAAAAACGCCTGCGATTATCTAAAGGGCAGTTTCGTGAAATCCAGGTGCAACTCGAAGCACATGTTTTGGAAAACTTCCCCGAGTTGGAGCAAACTCTCGCTATCGGGAAAGTATCTGATCGTCGCTTGAAAAAGAGCGAGGTCGAGCTGGAGCGTCGAACGGGGAAACGTCCAAAACGGGAAGAGGTTTTGCAGCGGGTTCAAAATGCCTTCGACCTCTCCGAAGATCGAGACAGCTTTTTTGAAACTCTGGGGCGTTATGATTTAGAGCTCTATATTAGAGGGAAAACCCTTGGGGTTATCGACCATGAAAGCGGGAAAAAACATCGACTAAAAACACTCAACCCAGAGCTGGCCGAGCTGGTTGAAAAACGAATGAATGAGGCGGAAATGTCTCGCGCGGAAAAATCGCCTGCGGGTGAAAAAGAAAAAGGTGCCGAGACGGAAATGCCTGGAGATGAAG
>JALTNS010000210.1:1304-5242 GCA_027000565.1 Rhizobiaceae bacterium
AAGCAGGCACCAATCACGCTCGAGAAAGAGCCCAAGAACAGGAACAAGCAGAGCCAAAGCTGGAGCACGAAGAAATTGACCAGCGGGATATTGTCGAAGAAGATGAGCTTTCTGAAATCCAGAAGGCATGGAAAAAATCTATCCAGGAAGAGAGGGAAGAAGCCGCTGAAAGAGAGAAGGGAGACCCGAAACGTGAGCGTTGAAAACGGCTATTTCGGGAGCTGGCCGCAACGGTTCGCTTGGCGGTCCAAGGAACTTTGCTCGGATTACAAAACCGCTATCTACACATATTGAAACATTTAACCCATAGAAATTCAAACGATGAATTCGACCATTTGAGAAGGGCTCATAGTGATCTCGAAAATACTGAAAGACGCGAGCGCTAAAGCAGCCTACGCCCTGATATTTGGAAAATATCTGAAACGCCGTGATGGAGCGCGTCTTTTGACGGGCTCAGAAACGACGAACCTTCTTTCGTCTCGAAATACCGGCCTTTTGCTAGACGGGAACCGAGGGAGATTGTCAGAACGTGAGAGTTTCCAAAATATCTGCGTTATCGCCAGGGTAGGGGCAGGGAAGACCAGTCGCTACATTATTCCGAACGTTTTGGACAAAGCGAAACGGAAATGCTCGATCGTTGTGAATGACCCGAAAGGGGAAGTATATGCGGAGACCTCAGGGTTTATGCAGGCAAGCGGGTATCGGGTGATTGTGATAAACCCCGAAGACCTGGAAAATTCTTCGCGCTTCAATCCGCTCCTGGAAGCAAAAACAGATATCGAAATCGAGCAGATTGCAGAAACCTTGATAAAGGCCGGCTCAGGAACGCCGGCCAAAGATGCTTTCTGGGATAACGGGGCAATACGCCTAGTTTCCGTGCTTTTGAAATTGCTTCAGCGCGCCGGATATCTCGATCCCGCATATTTTACTCTGGGCAACTTGTATCACCTCCTTCAAAACTTTGGATCAGATGGTGCGCCTCTGGACGAGTTTGTGGTGAAATGGGCTTATGACCCATTGAACCCCTCAGACGCGACCCTGTGGGAAGAATGGAAGGGTGCAATCACCGGAAACTCAAATGCAGTGCAGAGCTTTGCATTGACCGCTTTGACGGCCCTGAGAGCCTTCACCAACCAAAGTTTGGTTGAGCTGACATCTGAAAGTTCATTTTCCCTGGAATCTA
This sequence comes from Rhizobiaceae bacterium, assembly GCA_027000565.1. Taxonomy (GTDB): domain Bacteria; phylum Pseudomonadota; class Alphaproteobacteria; order Rhizobiales; family Rhizobiaceae; genus SZUA-100. The sequence goes on from JALTNS010000210.1 coordinate 2,488, forward strand.
TTCGCGACCAGAAAACAATCGTCTATTTTATTGTGCCAGCCCAACACGCCGAATATTATGGCTTTTGGACCTCAGTGTTCTTTGGAGGCGTATTTAATGCCTGTATGCGCCGTATGCCGACCAGGGCGACATTGCCGGTATATGTTCTCTATGATGAATTTGGCCACAGCACGATTCCGAATTTCGTTTCGGTGGCAAATACCATCCGCGGATATAAAGTGAGCCTCTCAATCGTTTTGCAGTCCCTGGCACAGCTTTCCGCTCGATACGGGCAAGACTATGCTCGATCTATCCAGGGCGGCTTCAATACCTATTTGGCCTATTCGGGTTCAGACCAGGAAACAGCCAAATACTTCCAAGATGTTGCCGGTCGCGTGATTGAAATTCAAAAAAACCGCTTTGATGAAACTAAGGAAGAACGGCACGAATACAATTTACTGAATGCCGATGCAGTGCGGCGTATCGGGGACACAGAAGCCATTCTTGTTTCTGCCAACAAAAACCCAGCGATTATTCAAACCCTTCCATATTTTGCGCACCGGCGCTTTGCAAAGATTCCGAAACGATACCGGCAAGCACATATTGAAAAACCTAAAAGTGGAAACGCCATTAAGAAGGTGCCATTGTCGTGATCGAATTCTTTGAAGTAATGTTTCGCGCCCTTACCGGCATGAAACTCACCAGCTCGACCCTGATTTTCTTGCTGGTAGTTTTTGCGCTAGGCTGGCTTTATGGTAAGCTCACCCGCCGCGTGGGGTTCATTAAAGGCTTTTTCGCCCTGGTATTTGGGATTGTGGTCTATGCCTTTTTAGCCTCTTCAAATTGGCTGATAGTCTTGATTTTTGTTGCCGGTGTTTTGGTGAACCACGGTCCATTTGTGTATGGAATTTTGCTTTGGGCGCAAAGCCTGGGGGATATCATTTACGCCATGCGCTACCAGCAAGCGTTTGAGGACATCCGGCAAAAAGAAGAAGAGCTCGAGGAAGAAATCCGCCAACGTCGCGCTGAGGCTTATCGCGAACGCGAGGCTGATAGCGAGGCGCAGAAGCGTTGGAAGGCTGAGGCACAACAATCCAGGGGGAGCAAGAAAACCCAAGGTCGAGCTGGCAGAGCAGGTGAATCAAAAAACACCAGTGGGGGTCAGAAACGCAGTTCGCAAAGGCAGGAGCAAGAAGCGCCCAAGAAGTATTCACCACCAGGGAACAGCCTTCGAGCCAAATATCTCAGTATCCTCGGGTTGAAGCCTGGTCGGGATTATTCGGTAACAGAAATCAAAAAGGCGTATCGAAGGAAAGCGAAAGAGACCCACCCAGATCGTGGTGGAACAGACGCTGATTTCATTGAGGTGCAGAAGGCTTATGAGTGGCTACTCCTCTGAGAGTTACAGGCCGAATAATTCGCTGATTTTGTCAAATAGTGGAGAAAAATCTGTGAATTCGGTTTCGTCCAAGGCGACCAGAATCGCGGGTAACTTTTTCTTAGCTTTGACTTTGATTTTTTTGTAAGGGTTCCCCAGAATTTCCTTATCGGTCGTTAAATTATTATTTGTCAAAACTTCGTCACTTAGCAGGTTTTCAATCTCCACATAGCTCTCGAATGTTCCGACAGTGATATCGCTTACCAAGGCATTATGCCTTTCTGGGATAGGTAATAGCATTCCATAAAAGCAGGGGTGATTGCCTCGTTTTTTATAGATTCCAGTAGTTTTATCACCGTGGAAATTTTCATCCCAGTCAGTGCCTTTTTTGAGAAAATAAAAGCTTTCAGAGCCTTCCTTGTCAAAATCAAAAAGACCGATCACTCTTTTATCGTCGTACCCGTCAGTAGTCTTGGTTCTTAACGCCCCAGCTACCGCTCCGGCACCACAGGCCCGTCGAATCGTGAATGGGCACTTATCAGCAAATTCTTGGCTATAGTTTTCAAGAGTGTGTGGGATTTTTTGTGTTTTTAGGAACGCAATTTTATAGATATCATCAAGTTCGTCTTCAACGTAAAGAATTGGCTTAATATACTCTTCTATGGTCAATTCAGCGCTCTCTCGCGCCTCGATACATTCGGCCAACTTATTATTGAGCTCATCAGCAACCTTTTTTTGTTGTTCTTTGGAAAGCTGGGAATCTTCAATTTGTTTGGCTTGGCTGTCGAGTGTTTCTTGTAAATTTTCGATAATTCGAGCTTCCTGAATTATGCCCAAGTCATCACATGTATTTTCCCATTCATTATTTTTTTCGTCAAATCGGGTTATGAACGACGTGTTGTTTGTATCTTCGTTTTTCCACACTCGATAGATTGAAACGTCACTAGAGGTTTGACTCGACCTCAGTTTGTCAAGCGCTTCCTCTTTTTTATGTTTTGTCGTCAGTTTAGTGTTTTTTAATATTGCCTCCTCTTGAGGTGTATATAAGCGCCTGATCGACAAGAACTCCTTCGTGTGAGAGGTGATAAATATTTGTTTTTCTTTTGAATATTTTCCAAGAAACTCATCACGTATTTTTCGAATATTTTTGGCTTCATAAGAGTTCTCTGGTTCTTCAAACCCCCAAATAATATTCCTTTTTGAATTCTTAGAGATTTCATCAAGTATTTCCGGAATAAAACGTGCTTGAACCCCATCACCTCTATCAAATAGAGAAATGTCATTTTCTGTTCTAACAGAAAGTGTTCGGAAAAAATCCACAAGCGTTGAAGGAATATGAAAACTAGCATCGACACCGCTACTGTCTCGGAATTTTTCAAATAGCCCTTTTGTTTCACT
>JALTNS010000211.1:0-217 GCA_027000565.1 Rhizobiaceae bacterium
GATGTGATAATTGAACACCCGGACACTGTCCGCATTATAGGCCCCATTGATGATGAGGATGCAAAGCGATTTGATCATACCTGTCGTTTCAGAGACGTGCTCATTGGTCAAAATGTCTGGGACAATAAGTATGCCGATTGTTCACAAGATCACGATGCGGTTGGTGCAAACAACGGTGCCTTGTTGATCGCCATGGTAATCGAAAAAATGCTGCCAC